>JBCDDI010000133.1:0-7878 GCA_039180365.1 Pseudomonadota bacterium | reverse complement strand
TCAGCCCCCCGTGCATCTCTTCTTCTAACACCCCCGGAATAAGCTCAAGAACGGCTGATGGCTGGATTTCGAGACACGACGCTGAACCCTGATACGGCTCGGGCCCTGACCCGGGGCGATCCGGATGCGCAGGCGGAGGTCTACGGGATTCTGGCGCCCCCGGTGCTCGGGCTGGCCCTGCGAATTCTCGGCGATCGCGCTCAGGCAGAAGAGGTGCTTCAGGACACCTTCCTCAGTCTCCTGGAAGGCGCCAGCAGCATTCGAGAGTCCGCGGCGCTAGTCGGCTGGGTCCGGCAGACGGCCGTGAACCACTGCCTGATGCGGCTGCGTTCACCCTGGCAGCAGCGGCGTTCCAGTGAGCCTGCGATGGAACATATCGACCCCGCACAGTCGGCCGAGCGGGAGGCGACGCTCACGGAGCTTGAGCGCGCCCTCGGTCAGCTCAAGGCAGATACGCGCATGGTGCTCTGGCTCCACGACGTCGAGGGATACACCCACCGGGAGATTGGCGAAGTTTTCGGCAGGAGCGAGAGCTTCTCGAAATCGCAGCTGGCCCGAGGTTACCGACAGTTGCTGAACAACAGGCGGCTGAACGCCCAGGGGCTGTTGGCCGCCGACCATCGTCAGCAGGCAGCCGGGGAAAACCCCGAAAAACAAGGAGCAAAGACAGATGACGGACTCGCAGCAGCGACGCACATCGACCCTGCTTGCGCTTCGTGACGGTGAGCTGGCTCCGGCGGAGCGGAGCAGCCTGCTTGCGGATGAGACTGCGCGAAAGGAGCTGGAAGCTCTTGAGCGCCTGGGCGCAGAGCTGCGTTCGCTGCCCAACCCGGAGCCGGATCCCGAAATGCTGGCAGCAATTCAGGCCCGACTGGCGCCTCAGTCTGCGCCAGCATCCCCTTCACCGGTCTCCCGTCCAGCCCGATTGCCCCGCGCGCTTGCTGCAGGACTGCTGCTCGCGGTTACGGCCGGACTGGTGACCCTGGGAGTCGAGCAGCGAGGCGGCGGGCTTCCCGCCAGGGATCTTTCCGGGATGACTTATGCTCTGCCAGAGGATCCGGTGCTCGCAGCCTTACACGCCCGCTCCCGGCACCTCGAAGCGCTGGCCCTTCGCTCCGGATCCCTGGCCGATGATCCGGTGGCTTCGTCCCTCAAGCTGCGCATTGCAGATCTGGACGGGCAGCTGGACGCCGAGATCAGCCCGGAGGAAACACAACGGCTCTGGGGTCAGCGGGTGGCCATCCTTGAATCCATGGCGGAAGTGCGTCGAGCGCGGGCCGCCTTGCAGCCGGCGGTTTTTTGAACCGGTTCTTAAAAACCGTGATTCCGGAGAAAACGATGAATGATTCTAGCTTCGCGCGCTTCCTTACGCTCACCCTCCTGGTCCTCGGCGTCTCGGCCGGGTCGCTTGCCGCGCAAACGTTGAGCGATGCCGATCGGCAGCAGCTCGAGCTTGAGCTTGAGACAGCCCGGGCGGAACTCGATCGTGCGGCCGAGCACCTCGCGAGCTTAAGTCGGCAGCTTTACGCCCTGGAAACCACCGGCGAGTCCGGGCAACGACCAGTACTCGGCGTCCTGCTTGGCGAAGTGGGCCCGCTGGGAGGCCTGCTCCTTGCCGGGATTACCCCGGGGGGTGGCGCCGAGGCTGCTGGCCTTGCGGTAGGTGATGAGCTGACCAGCGTAAACAACGTCTCGCTGACCACCGGCCAACCGATGCAGGCACTGCAGAACGCCATGGCAGAGGTTGCTGTTGGTGATGCGGTTGTTGTGGGTTACGTGCGCGATGGCAGCGCCGATGTCGCGAACGTGGTTATGCAGGCGAAGGGCAGCTTCATCATGGGTATGGCCGGCACCCCCTCGACCATGGCCGTGCGGATCGACGGCGTACGCGCCGGCACCCTGAGCGCGCAAACTGCCAGCACCACAGCCACGTCGACGGCAGGCTGGGTAGAGTCCGGTGCCGTTGTTGAGAGGCTGGAATCCCTCGAAGCCTTGCAGGCGAGCGCTAGCGCCACGCCGCTTTACAACCGTGCGGTTCATGTCGCGGGCCCCCGGGGTGGACTCAGGCTCGAGCCGGTGAGCGGCGATCTTGCCAGCTATTTCGGGGTGGACGAGGGGGTACTGGTCCTGTCGGCCCCGCCTGCGGCCAACGGTGAAGACACCCTGAAAGCCGGTGACATCCTCCGCGCAGTTAATGGCGAGACCATTGCGCACCCCGGTGGGGCCTTCCGCCTGCTGCTGGGCGGGCAGCACGCTGCCGACGGTGGGACCAGCGTGCTCAGCGTCGAAGTCTTGCGCCAGGGCGCCACGGTGCTCCTGGCACTGACGCCGCAGCAACTCGGTGGTGGGGCGAACGCAATCTCCATCCGGGCCGATGGTGGCGACGAGTTGGAAGTTCTGATCAGTCCTCCGCCGACGTCTCGGCCCTGAGGGACTCGAGGGCCTCGGACTGCTCCAGCCAGTCCTCTTCGGCAGCGTCCCGTTTTTCGCGCAAGCGCGCGGCCGATTTCAGCAGCGCGTCGAGTTCTTCCGGGGGCAGGCTGTGATAGGTGTCTGAATCGGCCAGCCGCGCTTCGACGCTTTTAAGTTCGGTGCCGAGACGCTCAATGGTTTGTTCGAGCTTGCGGATGGCGCCGCGGATCGGCTTCTCCTGTTCGCGGAGACGCGCGGCGGCCTGCCGTTCGGCTTTGCGGTTGCTTCCCTGGGGGGAGCCTGAAGCCTGCTGCGCCGCGGGCTTTTTGTCTCCCGCCGCAGGCTTTTTACCTTTTGCCGCGGGCTGTTTACCTCTCGCCGCCGCAGGCTTTTTACCTTTCGCCGCGTGCTGTTTACCTCTCGCCGCCGCGGGCGCTCCATTCACCGCTGCTGGGTTGTGGGTGCTTGTGTAGCCGTCCAGGGTGGATGCGAGGCGGCTCACGGCGCCGTTTTCTACGAGCCAGTATTCGTCGACGGTCCGGGACAGCATGCTGCGATCGTGGGCAACGATGATCAGGGCGCCTTCGAAGTCCTGCAGCGCCATGGCCAGGGCGTCGCGCATGTCCAGATCCAGGTGGTTTGTGGGTTCATCGAGCACCAGCAGCGCGGGGCGTTCGCCGGCGATGAGCGCAAGCACAAGGCGGGCTTTTTCGCCCCCGGAGAGCGTGGCGATGGGCCGGTCCTGCTTATCGATGGGGAAGCCCCAGGTGCCCAGGTAATCCCGGCACTGCTGTTCCCGGAAGGCCGGTCGTGCCCGGCCAACGGTGCTGAGCGCCGTGTCCCCGGCATCGAGCGACTCCAGCTGATGCTGGGCGAAGTAGCCGACCCGGGCGTGGCTGCCGAGGACCTTGTCGCCGCTTATGGGATCCAGCTCACCAACGAGACACTTAAGGAGCGTTGATTTCCCGGCGCCATTTTCCCCGAGCACCCCGATCCGGGCGCCTGGCAGGATGCTCTCGTGCACGTTGTTGAGGACCGCCTCGCCGTCGTAGCCGATATTCGCGTGATCGAGGCTTAAGAGCGGCGTCGACATCTTCTCCGGCTGCTCAATGACGATGTGGTAAGGCGAGTCGGCGTGTACCGGTGCCACCGCTTCCATTCGCTCGAGGGCTTTCATCCGGCTCTGAGCCTGGCGCGCTTTGGATGCTTTTGCCCGGAAGCGATCAACAAAGCGCTGGATGTGTTCGATCTCAGCCTGCTGCTTGCGATAGGCCGCCTGCTGCAGCACCAGCGCCTCGGCCCGCTGCCGCTCGAAGCTTGAGTAGTTACCGCGATAGAGCTGCCCTTTGCCGTGGCTGAGGTGGACCGTGTGGCTGGCCACGTGATCGAGGAAGTCCCGGTCGTGGGCGATCACGAGCAGGGTGCCCGAGTAGCGCATGAGCCAGTTTTCGAGCCAGAGCGTTGCTTCGAGATCGAGGTGGTTGGTGGGCTCATCAAGGAGCAGCAGCTCAGCCGGTTTCATAAGCGCCTGGGCGAGATTCAAGCGGATCCGCCAGCCGCCGGAAAAGGCCCTGAAGGGTTTGGCGGGATCTTCTCCCTTAAAGCCGAGGCCGTGAAGAATTTCTCCAGCCCGGGCTTCCGCCGAATAGACGTCGAGATCTTCGAGCAGGGCGTGGCCGCGGGCGACCGCCATCTGATCATCCGCCGCTTCTGCCTGCCGGAGTTTGGCCTCTGCGCGCCGGAGCTCCTGGTGACCGTCGATGACGTAGTCGAGGGCGCTGCGGTCCGTCGCCGCAACTTCCTGAGCCATGTGGGAAAGTCGCCAGTCCCCGGGCACTTCGACGTCGCCCCGGTCCGGCTGCAGGCGGCTTGCGCCCCGGGCCCCGAGAATGAGGTCAAAGAGCGTCGATTTACCGACGCCATTGCGACCCACGAGGGCGACCTTCTGACCGGCATGAATGGTCAGATCGAGACCCTCGAAGAGCGGCACCTGATTGCGGCGCAGATGGACGTCGATGGCTTTCAGCATCGTGGCTTTGCGTAGTGTTACTTCTGTGGTGAGTTTACTGCCGGTCTCAAGCTGCAGCGTTTCCCCCCTGCAGCTGGGCGCAGTTTACCTGCGCTGGGAGCCCATGCGAAAAGCGGGGGGATCAGAGGGTCGTTGGCAGCGGCCCATGGTCTGCCAGATAGAGCGCGTCAGCCTGATAGAGAGCTTCAGGCTGAGAGCGCTTCAGGCCGAGAGCGAGGTCTCGTCCTGGCGCCTTCCAGCCGCTTTCGGCCGCATGCGGAGATCGGCGACCGTGCGAACGGAAGGCTTCTGCTGGCCGTCGATCCAGCGGATGAGCTGGTGCCAGGCCGGCGTTTCCTTGCGGGCCGCCCGGGAGTCGCGCATATCCACAACGCCAAGGCCCAGGTCCGCGCCTTCCGTATAGACGGGGCTGTCGCGGAAAGTGGCGACAGCAGGTACGTCGAGACAGCCGAGAAAGTGCGTGAGCTTGTCGTGCGTCTGCGTGTTTGGCTGCACACGATTGGCGATCACTCCAACGGGGCGTGGGTCGTTACGGAATACCCGGTGCGTGAGCAGATTCGTGATGAAGCGACTGCCGGCACGAATGTCGATGGACGACGGCAGCAGCGGAATGAGTACCACGTCGGCCTGCTTCAGCAGCGTTTCGAGATCCCGGTCCCTGGCGTTCGAGTGGCCGTCGATAATGATGCGATCGATATCGGGCGGCAGTCGATTGTGGAAGGTCTGCGTCTGGTACATGTTCGCCCGCTCGTGCGCGGGTACCAGATGAATGGGCTGCTGCTCCGGTCCCCGTTGGGCCGCCCAGTAGGTACTCGAGGCCTGCGGATCGTTGTCGATTAATGCCACATGATGATTCTGGTGCGCATAAGCCACAGCAAGATTGGTGGCGATGGTCGTTTTGCCACAGCCGCCTTTGCCATTGATTACCAGAATGCGACGCGTTGCCGGATCCAGTCTGTCCATTACTGCCCTTCCCGTTGCCTGCCACCCCAGCTTGGCTGCCTGGCGCTTCGGTGGGAACTGCCTGCGGGCCGTTCGGCTGCGGGCGTTCCGTTTCCGGATTCCTGCGGCCTTGACTCATGGGGCGAGCGCTCAAGGGCGCACGCTGGCCTCCTGGGCGATGGACCCGCTGTTGCCGCCATCTTGGCGGTCCGCGGTCATGTCATCGCGGGGGCCGGTGCCTGGCCCGTCTTACTCGAGGTAAGCGGGTCGGTCGGTCTCGGTCCTGCTGGAATCTAGCGCCAGTGCAAAAAAACACCGGCAGGTCAAGGGACTATAACTGAGCGATTTTGCGAAAACCAGCGCTACGGCTTAGAGATTTCGCTCGAAAACAAGCAGTTACCCAGCCTTCTTCGGGATTGGTCTGCGAAGCGGGCTGAGGACGGTTTCAGAATCGCAACTAATTGCGGGTCCTGGGGCCCGCACCGCGTTAACGCGAAGAGCGCGTTAAGGCAGAGAGCGCGTTAACGCAGAGAGGCGCGCAGCTGATAGGCGGCAAGGGCAATGATGGCGATGAAGCCCACGAGCGCCCAGCCGGGAATCGTCAGTCCAAACTGCCAGGCCACCTCGGCGCAGCTGCCGGTGCCGCGGGTCATGGCCGCAAGCACGTCGGAAAGCGGGAAATTTTCGAGCATGTAGGTCATGTCCGGGCCACAGGCAGGCACCTGGTCCGCCGGCAGGCTCTGCAGGTAGAGCTGGCGGATCGAGAAACCGGCGCCGATGAGGCTTACGACGATGGTCAGCAACGGATAGATGCCCCAGCGGGTGGAATGGAGCAGAGCAGCGAAGCTTAAGAGCCCGGCGAAGGCAAACCAGACCCGCTGCATAAGGCACAGGGGGCAAGGGTCCATGGCGAACAGGTGCTCCATGACCAGCGCGCCAGCGAGGAGGAAGCCCGTGGCCGCCACGATCAGCGCAGCAGCCGCTTCCGTTCGATCTTCAAAGAACGCGGCGTTCATGAGCTTGTCTCCGACGGGCGGACGTTCACCACCACCTTACCAATGGCCCGGCGTTCGGACAGATCGCGGAGTGCCAGGGCATAGTCCTCGAGGGGGTGCTCGGCACCGATCAGCGGATCAACTTTGCCTGCGGTGAAGAAATCGAGGATCTCCCGGAAGTTCTCGGCGGCCTCTTCCTGAAAGCGACCGGACCAGGCTCCAAAGAAAACGCCGACAACCTGGCAGCTCTTCAGGAGGATCAGATTGATGGGAACCTTAGGGATGTCACCGGCAGCAAAACCGATGACCAGCACGCGACCGTACCAGGCGATGGAGCGCATGCACTGATCAAAGAGCTCCCCGCCGACCGGATCGTAGATCACATCGACACCGCGGCCGTCGGTCAACGCTTTCACTTTGTCCTTCAGCTCGCCGTCGCTGTAGTCGATGAGCTCGTGGGCACCAGCAGCCTTCGCGGCGGCGAGTTTCTCCGCAGAGCTTGCAGCCGCAATGACCCGGGCACCCATGGCAGCGCCCAGCTCAACGGCCGCCAGCCCAACGCCACCCGCGGCGCCGAGCACCAGCAGGGTTTCGCCCGGCTGCAGGTTGGCCCGCTGCTTGAGGGCGTAGTAGCTCGTGCCGTAGGTGGTAGAGATGCCCGACGCTTTGGCATAGCTCATGCCCTCCGGGATTGCTCGCATAGCCGCTGCTGGCACAGCCACCTGTTCGGCGAAGCCGCCGACGCCGGTGCCACCAAAGACTCGATCGCCGGCTTTGAAGCCCTCAACGCCCTCTCCGAGAGCGGCAACGGTACCGGCAATCTCCCCGCCTGGAGAAAAGGGAAAAGGCGGTCGATTCTGGTATTTACCTTCGATCATGAGCACGTCGGGAAAATTCACCGCACTGGCGTGTACGTCGATGAGCAGCTGCCCGGGTCCGGCGCTCGGTGCGTCAACTTCTTCCAGGACGAGCGATTCCGGGGGGCCAAAGGCTTTGCAGAGGACGGCTTTCAAGGACTTGCTCCGGTTGGGTTGGATCAGGGGAGGTGAAGGTTACCGGCGGTGCTGCAGCCGTCAACTCTGTCGGTGCTGAGCCACATCCTGATTCAGCACCCAGTCTTCGGCGTGGGCGAGAATGTCCGGGAAGTAGTCGTTGAAGTCGGCGCTGAGGTCCTCAAGCAGTGGCGGCACAGCCTCGGCGATGAGGGGATTCAACTCTTCGCGCTTGAGCCGGCGGGTGATGGAGCCCATGGCGCGCTCGGTGACACGGAAATCGCCGTAGGCGGCGAGCAGATCCCGTTCTTCCGCGTAGCTCAGAAACTCGCGGCCGCTTTCTGGCAGCCAGTCACCGTGGTGGCGGACCTCGCGATAAACGCGGCGAGTGAATGCCGCCAGCGTTTCGCTGCTGTAGCTCGCCCAGTGTTGGGTAAGCAGATGGTCGCAGAGGATGTCGACGAGGATGGGGGCGATGCGGCGCAGCGGTTCAGGGAAGCGGTCGCAG
>JBCDDI010000132.1:0-7903 GCA_039180365.1 Pseudomonadota bacterium | reverse complement strand
CCAACACCCCAGCCAAGCACGCCGAGGCCGTTGATCATGGTGGTGTGGAGGCATCGAGGCGGAAGCGGCCATGCTCGGCCAGCCGATCTCCATGCTTGTGCCCGATGTGGTGGGCTTCCGGCTGACCGGCGCCCTTCAGGAGGGCATTACGGCCACGGACCTGGTGCTCACCGTCGTCGAAATGCTGCGGGCCAAAGGTGTGGTCGGCAAGTTCGTCGAGTTCTTCGGCGACGGCCTCGATCAGCTGCCGCTGGCGGACCGGGCCACCATCGCCAACATGGCCCCCGAGTATGGCGCCACCTGCGGCTTCTTCCCCATTGATCAGGAAACCATCAGCTATCTGAAGCTTACGGACCGCCCGGCAGAAACCGTGGAGCTGGTGGAAGCCTACGCCCGGGCGCAGGGGCTCTGGCGGGAGCCCGGGGCACCGGAGGCCGCCTATACAGACACGCTGCACCTGGACCTGGCGGACGTGGTACCCAGTCTCGCGGGCCCGAAACGACCTCAGGATCGTGTGCCCATGGCCAACATGCGGCGCGCCTTCGAAGAAGCGCTGGAGCTGCAGGGTCGGGCGAAAACGGCCGATCTGCGGGTGCCGGTGCCGGACACGGACTATGACCTCGGTCACGGCGACGTGGTGCTCGCCGCCATCACTTCCTGCACGAACACCTCTAATCCGGCGGTGATGGTCGGCGCCGGTCTCGTCGCCAGAAAGGCCCTGGCGAAAGGCCTTGGGGTCAAACCCTGGGTGAAGACGTCGCTGGCTCCGGGATCAAAGGTGGTCACCGATTACCTTGAGAAGACGGGTCTGCAGGACGACCTGGATGCCCTGGGTTTTAACCTCGTCGGCTACGGCTGCACCACCTGTATT
Source organism: Pseudomonadota bacterium (assembly GCA_039180365.1). Lineage (GTDB taxonomy): Bacteria > Pseudomonadota > Gammaproteobacteria > Pseudomonadales > Azotimanducaceae > SZUA-309. The sequence goes on along the minus strand of JBCDDI010000132.1, from coordinate 7,032 downwards.
GGTAACTCCGGGCCGCTGCCGAAGCCGATTTCCGCGGCCATCGGTGACGGCGATCTGGTGGTCGCTTCCGTGCTCTCGGTAAACCGGAACTTCGAAGGCCGGGTGCATCAGGAGATCCGTACAAACTGGCTCGCGTCGCCGCCGCTCGTGGTTGCCTACGCGATCGCCGGGACCACGCGCATTGACCTCAGCAGCGAAGCCATCGGCCAGGACGCCGATGGCAACGATGTCTATCTCAGGGATCTCTGGCCCTCGAACGCGGAAATCGCCGAGGCGGCTGCGACGGTTTCTGCTGACATGTTTGATCGGCAGTATGCGGACGTGTTCACCGGTCCGGACGCCTGGCGGGCCATTGAGGTGAGCGATGCGGGCACCTACAGCTGGGAAGACTCTACTTACATCAAGCAGCCGCCTTTCTTCAGCGTGGGGAACGACATTGATCAGACCGTTGACGTTCGCGGCGCCCGCATTCTGGCGCTGCTCGGGGATTCGGTGACCACGGACCATATTTCGCCGGCTGGTGCGATCCAGGCCGACAGCCCCGCCGGACAATACCTTCAACAGGCGGCGGTGAACGAAGCCGACTTCAACTCCTATGGCTCCCGTCGCGGTAACCACGAAGTCATGATGCGCGGCACCTTCGCCAACATCCGGATCCGCAATGAAATGGTTCCCGGCGTTGAAGGGGGCTACACGCGCCACGTGCCGAGCGGCGATCAGCTGTCGATCTATGACGCTGCCGTGCGCTACCAGGGCGAGGACACGCCGCTGGTGGTTATCGCCGGCAAGGAGTATGGCACCGGTTCTTCCCGGGACTGGGCCGCCAAGGGCACGCGATTGCTCGGCGTCAAAGCAGTGGTTGTCGAGAGCTTCGAACGCATCCACCGTTCAAACCTCATCGGCATGGGTGTCCTGCCGCTGCAGTTTAAGGACGGCGAGGGACGTGAAACGCTCGGGCTCACAGGGGAGGAGCTTATTGACGTCCAGTTCCCGGCCGGCGTCACGGCGCTCTCGCCGCGGCAGGATCTTGAGCTCACCGTGAACCGTCCCGACGACACTACGGTGACTACACTTGTCATGAGCCGTCTCGATACGGAGAACGAGATCGCGTACTACGAAAGCGGAGGCATCCTCCAGTACGTGCTCAACAACCTCACCCGTGCCGCTGACGCCAATGCCTGAACGCCCGGCGGGCGTTCTCTTTGACATGGACGGCCTGCTGCTCGACTCCGAGCGGCTGGCCCGTGATGCCTTCCTGGCGGCCTGTGCGGAGGCGGGGCAGATCGTGACCCTCGAGGTTTATCATCGCTGCATCGGCACAACGGCGGAAGCCACCCGGCAGCTGCTGCTCGATGCCTATGGCGAAAATTTTCCCTTTGCTGCTGTTGAAGCCCGATGGAGCGCGCACTACCATGCGCGCCTCGCAGATGGGCCCGTTCCAGTGAAGGCTGGCGCACGGGCCCTGCTGACGACCTTGCGTGAGCGAGCCGTACCTCTGGCCCTGGTGACATCGACCCGACGTCCCCTGGCCGAAGGGAAGCTTGAGGCAACGGAGCTGCTGGAGTTTTTCCACTGTCTTATCTGCGGTGGGGATACGGAGCGGGGCAAGCCAGCCCCGGATCCCTATCTTGCAGCGGCCAGCAGCCTTGGCCTCGATCCGGCCCGATGCTGGGCCCTTGAAGACTCCGGCAACGGTGTGCGGGCGGCCCTTGGCGCCGGCTGCACGGTGTTCCAGATCCCTGATCTGGTGACCCCGGGCCCGGAGCTTCAGGACCTCGGCCATCGGATTCTGGACTCACTCACTGAGGTCCGAGCTATCTATCTTGCTCTGGACTGAACTTCTCTGATGAGAGTGCGGTCTACCAGATAGACCTGGACTGACCGCCGGTCGCGCCCGGCAACAGTCTGTGAGCGTATGTGAAACTGTTAGGTGCCGCACACTTCGCCGTCGCGGGCTCTGGTGTAATCGCTGCCAGTGTGCTTCGACAGCCAGGTGCCGCGCTTCGAGTGGACAGCAAGCTGTCCTTCAGGGACCGGCCCTCGCGGCACCAACGGATCACAATCCGGCTCGAACTCTCTTGATGAGAGCGCCTCAGTAAGAGGCAGAACAAGGAAAAGGTGACCAGATCACCTGTGTTAGTAGTACTCCCTGCCGAGGAGAGAAAAAGTGATCAACCGCAGTGAGTCCCAGCTCATCGCTCGGGATCAGAACAATCAGCTTCGTAAATCCGCGCAGACGGGGGGCCAGCGCAAGATGGCCCGGACCCCGGTGACTCGGCGCAAGCCGCTTCAGAAGTAGCCGCTTCAGAAGTAGAGGGCACTCAGCACCCAGGTCAGGGTGCCCCACATCAGCAGCGTTAACGGCACGCCCACCTTCACGAATTCGTTGAAGGTGTAATTGCCTGCGCTCATCACCAGCAGATTGGTGTTGTAGGCCATGGGCGTTGCATAGCTCATGTTGGCACCGAACAGCACCGCAAGCACAAAAGGCTCTGGCGGCAGGCCGAGCTGAGCGGCGATGCCCACGGCAATCGGCGTTCCGATAACGGCTGCCGCGTTGTTCGAGACGATGTTCGTCAGCACGGCCAGCAGGAGCATCAGAGCCGAGAGGATGAAAGTCGGTGACGCCCCGGCGGTCCAGGACAGAAACAGACTCGTGATGTAGGCGATGGCGCCGGTTGCGACCAGGGCATGCCCGAGGGCGAGGCTCGCTACGACCACAAAGTACACGGAAGGGCTGATCGCGCGGATCGCGCCGCCGAGGTTCAGGCAGCGCGTTGCCAGGAGCAGAGCAGCGCCTGCCACGGCGCTGATGGCGATGGGCATGATGCCGGTTGCTGCAAGCAGGATGGCACCGGCGAGGATCGCCAGAGCTAAGCCCGCCTTGTCGTTCTTCGGCAGATCCACGCTCGCATCGAGAACCAGAAAATCTGTCGTTTCCTTAAGACTGGCAATCTGCTCCCGGGGACCCTGCACAAGCAGGATGTCGGCCGGCTGCAACAGCACGTCCTCGATGTCTTCCTTGGCATGCCAGATGTCTTTGCCGGCACGATGCAGCGCCAGCACTGCCAGCTGATAGCGATCGAGAAACCGAGCAAAACGCAGATTCGCCCGATCCAGCGTGGATCCCTGGACAACGGCAATCTCCGCAAGCATCTGGTTTTCCGCGAGGAGCGGATGATCTTCGTCCACTCTGTGTTCGGCGCCATAGAGGCTTGCGCCTAACGCCGTCTCAAAGGACTTGAGGCGGACCGGCGTGTCGTTCACCCGGAGTCGGTCCCCGGCCTTCAGTACCACGTCCGGGAGCGGCAGGATGAAGTTGTCGCCCCGTCGGATCCGCGTGACCTTCATCTCACCGTCCGTCGCGCCCATAGCCTCAGCGAGGGTGCGATCAACGAAGGACGACGCCTCCTCTATCTGCAGCCGCGCCTCGAAGACGCGGGGTGATTGGTTTTCGAGGTCAATGGTCCGATTGGGAAGCAGCCGGGGCGCAATCAGCCACAGGTAGACAATGGCTACACCACCGGCGATGGCGGCCGGCAGGGCAAAATCGAACATCCCGATCTCCTCAAGACCGAGATCCCGAGCGACGCTGACCACCAGGAGATTCGTCGACGTACCGACCGTAGTTGCCATGCCGCCGATGAGCGTGGCAAAGCCCATGGGCATCAGCACCGCGGCGGGGGAGGACGCCGTGCGCAGGCAGACGCTGATCAGAATTGGCAGCAGCAGGACCACAATCGGCGTGTTGTTCACAAAAGCCGACAGCACGGCGCCGACAATCAGAGTGGCGAGGAAGGAAAGAAACGGCGCTTTCCCCCAGAACCGGCCGAGGAGGCGTCCGACCGGCTCGAGCGCGCCGGTGCGAACCAGCCCCTGGCCCAGCACCATCAGCGCACAGACCGCGATAAGCGCTTCGTGCGCGAAACCCGCAAAGAAGTCCACCGGAGCCACGTTCGGGTAAGGGAAGAGGGCGAAGCCGACGGCGAGCACGGCGATCAGCCCGAGGCTTGAGAGCTCCAGGGGAATCCGGTCACGGGTGAACAGCACAAGCGCAATGAGCGTCAGCACCATCATGGCGATGGCGTGCGGATCTGGCGATGCGATCACAGGAACTCTGCCGGCGGCCCCTGGCCTGAGCGGCTATGGTAGAGGAAAGGCCTGGGGCGCAACATGCCGGAAAGCGGGTTGCTTACCAGGCTCTCACAAGGTCGAACTTAAAAAACGAGGGCCTCAACTTCCTCGAAGCGGGAGACGAAGTGCACGTCGATGCCGCGGCGAATGTGCTCCGGCACTTCTTCGTAGTCCCGACGGTTTGCCTCCGGCAGGATCACGTTACGGATCTTCTGTCGTTTTGCAGCGAGGAGCTTCTCGCGCACACCGCCGATGGGATAAACCTGTCCCGTCAGCGTCAGCTCGCCGGTCATGGCGAAGGTCCGTTTCGGCGCTTTGCCCCGGGCCAGGGAAAGTAAGGCCGTTGCCATGGTAATGCCGGCACTCGGTCCGTCCTTTGGCGTTGCGCCGGCGGGCACGTGGAGGTGCACAAACGCCTTATCGAAGAAGTTGGCCGGGACGCCGAGGCGGTCCGCGTTCGCGAGGAGGAAACTGTGGGCGATGTTTGCCGACTCCTGCATGACGTTACCGAGCTGGCCGGTGAGCTTCAGCCCAGGCGACCGCTCGTGAACTAGCGTGGCTTCCACGGGCAGGGTAGCGCCTCCGAGCGCCGTCCAGGCGAGACCCGTGACGATGCCCACACCATGCTCCCGCGCCTCTTTCTCATAGATCGGTCGGCCGAGAAACTCCGTCAGATTTTCCCGCGTCACGCTGATGGGCCGGCTCGCCCCTTTCAGAATCTTCACCACTGCCTTGCGGACAATGGCCGCAAGGGATTTCTCGAGGCGCCGGACGCCGGCTTCCCGGGAGTAGCCTTCGATGATGCCGCGCAGTGCGGCCGCGTTGATAGAGAGATCTCCACGCTTCTTCAGGCCGGCCCGCGTGAGCTGCCGGGGCAGCAGGTGTTTGCGGGCGATGGCGAGCTTCTCTGTGTCCAGATAGCCGGACAGGCGGATCACCTCCATGCGATCGAGGAGCGGGCCGGGAATGGTGTCGAGCTGATTGGCGGTGCAGATGAACAGCACCCGCGACAGATCGACGTCCACGTCCAGGTAGTGGTCATGGAAGCTGCCGTTCTGCTCTGGATCGAGCACCTCAAGCAGGGCGCTGGCCGGATCACCCTGATAAGACGAGCCGATTTTGTCGACCTCATCGAGCATGATGACCGGATTGGCAACGCCCGTATCTTTCAAAGCCTGAATGAGCTTGCCGGGCATGGCGCCGATGTAGGTGCGTCGATGCCCTTTGATTTCCGCTTCGTCGCGCATGCCGCCAACGGAGAAGCGATAGAAAGTTCGATTCAAAGCCTCGGCGATAGAGCGGCCGAGGGACGTCTTGCCGACACCCGGCGGTCCCACAAGACAGACGATGGACCCGGCCACATCACCCTTCATGATGCCAAGCGCAAGAAACTCGAGGATCCGCTCTTTCACATCTTCGAGGCCCTCGTGGTGGGCATTCAGAATCTTCGTGGCTGCCGGCAGATCGTCTGTGTCTTCGCTGTAGCGGCCCCAGGGCACGCTGGTGAGCCACTCGAGGTAGTTGCGCGTGACGCCGTACTCCGGTGAACCCTGCTCCAGCGTTGAGAGCTTTTTCAGCTCGTCGTCGATACGTTTGGCCGCGGCCTCCGGGACGTCGAGCTCGGCGATGCGCGCCTGAAACTCTTCCAGCTCTGCGGTCTTGTCATCCTTGGCGATGCCGAGCTCTTTCTGGATGTACTTCAGCTGCTGGCGGAGGATCGCTTCCCGCTGGTGGCTCTGGATTTCCTGCTCAACGTGCTGGCGGATCTCCTGCTGAGCCCGCGCGATCTCAAGTTCCTTGTGCAGGAGCTCGGTGACTTTCTCCAGGCGGCGCTGAAGGTTAACGGTCTCCAGGACCTCCTGCAGTTCCGGCGAGGAGGCCGTCGTCAGGCTCGCGGCAAAGTCGGCGAGGAGAGAAGGCTCGTTCGGATTTGAACGGGCGAGAAAAATCTTCAGCTCTTCCCCGTAGAGCGGGTTTAAGGGGATGAGCTCCTTGATCATGTTGATGATGGCGACCGCGTAGGCTTTCTGGGCTTCCTCGTCGTCCCCGCCGCTGCGCTCCGGGAAGTACTGGGCCGCGGCCGACAGCGGCGGGGTGTCGGTCACCCAGCGGCGGACGCGAAAACGCTGCAGCCCTTCAAGGAGGATCTGCAGCTGCGCTTCCTCGCGATGTACGCGATGGATGCGGCACAGCGTACCCATCTCGTAAAGCGCGTCCGGGCTCGTGACGGTGTCTAGGTCGTCGCGGATGGCGATCAGGCCGATCACGTCCTGCTCGCGCTTCTGAACCGCTTTCAGGGTAGGCAGCCATTGCTCCGCATCAACGATCAGCGGAATCGCCTGGCCGGGAAAGAAGGGCCGTTCGTGGGGCAGTACGTGAATGATCCCCGGATGCGCCTCGCTCGGCAGCAGGATCTGCCCGCCGCCATCCGGTTCAATCACGTCTCCCTGCTGGTCTATGTCCATCGCCTTTGGATCCTTCCACACTCTGAAGGACTATCTGAGGGCGACCGCGACACTTTTCAATCCGCCTGAAAAAACGCCGCGGACCCTGGGCGCGCGGCGTTTTTCCAGTGCGGCCCCTGGGGCCGCGGATAGGGGCGTTTACTGAATGCTGGTGCCGTCGGACTCAGGCGCACGCTCAACAAGCGCTACCTGTCGGGACAGACCAATGTAATCCAGAAGGATATGGCCCGTTTCCGTTAAGAGCGGGTCGTCGGCAGGGTCCGGCTCTTCGTCGGCTTCCTGTTCCTCTTTCCGCAGCTCTTCGAGGGCGTCGAGGCTCTCTACAACCTCTTCACCTTTGGCCAGCCGGAGGCCGTGCTCGAGTTCCAGCAGCCAGGCGTCTTCGGCTTCTTTCTCCTGGGCGCGCGTGCTTTCTTTCAACGACAGATGCGTG
>JBCDDI010000131.1:0-7952 GCA_039180365.1 Pseudomonadota bacterium | reverse complement strand
GGTGCCGCAGGCGCTGGCCTGGAGTGTCCCCGGGATGCTCGAAGGGGTTTGCGAGCAGTGGCTCCGATCTCTGCCGAAAGCTCATCGACGGAAAATCACGCCGATTCCAGATGCCGTGAGAGCCGTACTGCCAACGCTGCGGCAGCCGAGCATCTACCGGCAGGGACGCTTTGAGGTCAGCCTGGCGGAAGCGGTGGCCCATGAGTTCGGGCTGCGAATCCGAGCCGAGGATTGGAATCTGGAGCGGATCGACCCGCACTGGCTTGTGAATGTGAAGGTCATCGACACCGACGGTCAAGTCATCGAACAAGGGCGCGACGTAGAAGCCCTGCGCGCGCGCTTTGCGGCGGCTGGGGCGAAGCGCCTCGAGGACGAGCAGCGGGCAGAGCACGAAAGCGACGGGCTCCTGGATTTTCCGGATAGGCCGGTGACGGGCACCCAGGTGATCGGCTCCGGTGCCGAGAGCGTTGTGGCTTATCCAACGCTGGTTGACGAAGGCGATAGCGTCGCCCTTCGCAATCTGCCCAGCGCCGATGCGCAAGCGGCGGCTAATCGAGCCGGCTACGCGCGCCTGGCGTTGCTCAAACTCGGACAGACAGCCCGCTATCTGAAGAAGCAGATTGCGGCGGATAAACCCCTGGGTGTTCTATTCGCGCCGCTCGGCGGTGCCGAGCTCTTTCGCGATGAACTTCTCAAAGCAACGGCCTGGCAGTGCTTTTTTGAAGGTGAGGCGTTACCCGAGGATGCAGCGGCCTTTGCGGCCCGCCTCGATGCCCGACGCGGCTCGCTCGCGGAGACCCTTGAGCGGCTCCGGGGGCAGCTCCGCGACATCTTAAGCCTGCGCCTGGAGCTGATCCGGGAGTTGGATGCGGCAACGTCCCCGGCCTTTGCCGAATCTGTGTCGGACATTCGCGGGCAGTTGGAAGCCCTGGTGGGATCGGACGTCCTGACCGTGACGCCCGGCGAGCGCCTCGCCGATCTGCCGCGCTATCTCGAAGCCGCACGCCATCGCCTGAAAAATCTGCAGGGTAAGGTGCAACGTGACCAGCAGCTGGTCGCTGAGCTCCGGGGCTTCCGGGAGCGGCTGGATGCCCTGGGTACGGAGCTGGGGCGGGATTCCTCCGACTGGCAGGCCTTACGCTTCCTCCTCGAGGAAGTGCGGGTCGGGCTGTTCGCCGAGCGCCTTGGGGTTCGAGAGAAAGCGTCGACGAAACGGTTTGACCGGGCGTTGCAAACGCTGGAGCGTGAACACGGTCTCATTTAAGCTCGGGACTGAGGATAAGGCGCGCCGGCCCGGCGTAACGGCCTGTTCAGGGGTTTTCTGCACAGGGTTAAAGGGATCTTCCCAGATGATCATCGCGGGTTGCCGGTAGCTCATTGGCTGCTGACTGAAGCCCTGCAGTGAACCTATGCGATAGACCGGGGTCATATCCGAAGAGCGCGCAATGAGACCAGCAGTTTCGGCCTCCAGAGCGTTCACTAACTGCGGGACCAGCGTTGGCCACAGGGCCTCCGCTTCAAGGGATCGCAACCAAAATTGAGTACGGCCCGGGACGGGGCTGTGAGAGGAGAAACTCACCCAATGACTACTGTTAACCGGAAAATGAAGCCCATCACCGCTGCTGTCGGTACGGCGTTCGTCGCGTCCCTGGCTGCGGCCAGCTTCGCTAACGCAGATAGCCCCTTTGCAGCAGAAGAGCTGGATAGCGGCTATGACCTGCTTGCGAAAGGCGACGCAGAAGGTAAGTGCGGCGAAGGCAAGTGCGGCGAAGGCAGCTGCGGCGAGTCCAAGGACGAAGGCGAAGGCAAGTGCGGCGAAGGCAAGTGCGGTGAGTCCAAGGACGAAGGCGAAGGCAAGTGCGGCGAAGGCAAGTGCGGCGAGTCCAAGGACGAAGGCGAAGGCAAGTGCGGCGAAGGCAAGTGCGGTGAAGCCAAGGACGAGGGCGAAGGCAAGTGTGGCGAAGGCAAGTGCGGAGGCGCGGCCTGAGTCCTGCCGGGTGGGCCCGTAAGCCCACCCGCTCTGCTTCTCAAAGCATGATGCAGTATCCGGTAAATGGAGCGGGGCTCGGCTTGCGCCGCGGCCTCCTCCCGGAGCTTCTTGAGGTCGACGACGGCGTCATCGATTTCCTGGAGCTGGCACCGGAAAACTGGATCGGTGTTGGCGGTCGCTTCGGCCGCCAGTTCCGTTCCCTCGCTGAGCGTTTCCCGCTCGTCTGTCATGGTCTGTCGCTATCCATCGGCAGCCCAGCACCCGTCGATCGCGCCTTTCTCGCGGACGTTAAAACCTTCCTCGACGAACACAACGTTCGCTGCTACTCAGAACACCTGAGCTTCTGCAGCGACGATAAAGGCCATCTCTACGATCTGATGCCCATCCCCTTCACAGAAGAAGCCGTGAACTACGTGGCGGGCAGAATCCGTGAAGTGCAGGACTTTCTCGAGCGCCAGCTGGTCATCGAACACATTTCCTACTATGCCGCACCCGGGCAGGCCTTAAGCGAACTGGAATTTCTGAATGCCGTCCTGGAAGAGGCAGACTGTGGCCTGCTCCTAGACGTCAACAACATCTACGTCAACAGCATCAACTTCCGCTATGACCCCGAGGCCTTTCTGCGTGGCATTGATGGTCGCCGCATCGCCTACGTGCACATCGCCGGGCATTATGTCGAGGCGGAGGATCTGCGGGTTGATACGCACGGCTCGAACGTCATCAAGCCGGTCTGGGATCTGCTCGAGTTGGCCTATGAACAATGGGGTGTTGCGCCAACGCTCCTCGAGCGGGATTTCAACTTTCCGCCTATGGATGAACTCCTCGCCGAGGTTGCGCACATACGAAGCCTGCAGGGGGCCGTGCAACATGCCGAAACCGGGTAGCAATCTGCCCGACTTCCGGGCAACGCAGATCGACTTCGCCGCACACATCCGGAACCCGGAAGAGAATCCGGCGCCGGCGGGTCTCGAAGCGCGGCGACTTAAGATCTACCTCGAACTCTTCTACAACAACATCGAGAGTTTCCTCGCGAACAGCTTTCCGATTGCAAAGAAGGTGCTCGGCCACGACCGCTGGCACGCGCTGGCCAGAGAGTTTGTGCATCGTCACGGCAGCGAGTCACCGTACTTCCTCGAGATCAGCCAGGAGTTCCTGACGTTCTTAAGCGAGCGGGAGAATGGTCAGGGCGACGGGCTGCCTGGCTTCCTGCTTGAACTCGCTCATTACGAATGGGTGGAGCTGGCTCTCAGCGTCAGTGAAGAAGAGTTGCCGGTGGCTGGCGTTGATGCAGAAGGGGATTTGCTCGAGGGTCAGGTTGTCGTTTCACCGCTCATCTGGTGTCTTGCCTATCGTTGGCCGGTACATAAGATTGGCCCCGATCACCTGCCGGAAGAGGCGCCCGCCGCCTCAACGGAGCTCATCGTTTACCGCCGTGCAGACGACAGCGTAGCCTTCATGGAGGTTAACCCGGTTACCCTGCGCCTGGTGGAACTGCTTCGGGACCAGAGCGGCAGGGAGGCGCTTGATGCACTGGCGCTGGAACTGCCTCAGCTCGACTCAAAGGTCGTTTACGAACAGGGCCTTGCAACCCTGCGGAGCCTGAGGGACGCTCAGATTCTGCTCGGTACCTGGGCGCGGGCTGCAGGCGCCGACGCGAACGCCTCCGAGACGGAGGTCTCTGAGACGGAAGTTTCTGAGGCGAAAGTTCCTGAGGCGAAAGTTTCTGAGACAGAAAGGTCCGAGCAGCACTGAGCGTCCCGAAGTAGAGGATGATGACCATGAGCGCAGCAGGCGGTACCGTGGGCCCCGCGGCCATCGTGGCGGGAGTATTACTCGCGCTGTTGGTGCTCTGTGCATCCCCTGCCGTGCTGGCCGAAGCAGCCCCAGCGGATGAGGCACAACCGGAAGAGACCAGACCGAAAGAGATCTCGACGCTTAGCGAAAGCAGTGCTGCGCCGCTCCCTGACGCCGCCGCGGTGCTGCCTCGGCGCGAGCGGGATCCGGACCCCTGGATCGGCATGAACCGTTCCCTCTGGGCCTTCAACAACGTGCTCGACCGGAACATCCTGCGGCCGATTGCGCTCGGCTACCGGGCGATCCTGCCGGATATCGTCGAGGAGGGCGTTTCCAACTTCTTCGATAATCTGCAGGTTCCCGGTACCGCCCTCAACCAGCTGCTGCAGGGGAAGCCGAAGGAAACGGTCAGCGACGTCGGCCGCTTTGCGGTGAACTCCACCGTGGGCGTTCTCGGCTTCTTCGATGTCTCTACCCGTCTCGGGCTACCGCAGCATGAGGAGGACTTTGGTCAGACCCTCGCTGTCTGGGGTGTACCCCAGGGCCCCTTCTTCATGATTCCCATACGCGGGCCGTCGACGGTAACGCAGGCGGGCGGCATGTTCGTCGATGCGATGACCAATCCGATTCGCTACATCCGCAATGTGCGCGTGCGCAACGTCATCTACGGCGTTTATTTCCTCGATCTGCGCAAACGACTGCTCACGGCGGAGGTGCTGGTATCCGGTGACGAGTATCTTTTCATCCGGGATGCGTTCCTCCAACGCCGGGATTTCCTGATCCGTGACGGTGTCTTCGAGGAAGACCCCTTCCTGGACTTCGACGACTTTGAAGACTTTTAGCGCAAAGGGTGTGGTCGCGGTGGGCCGGTTGCTATTGATTAATGATGGGAGTAGGGTTCGCGTCCCATCGATGTGGCGGATGTATCCGATCGTATGGGCCTCGTCGTTGTAGATCCCGATGAGCAGGCGTCCGAGACGCTCTGCGCGCAGCTGGTCCATCTGAAGCTCGACATCCTGCCTGCCTCGAGTAAAAAGATCGCTCAGGAAATCTGTGATCACGCCCTGCCGGAAATGCTGATCTGTTCCAACCTGGATTGGGCCGCGGAGCTGGCTGAAGCCAACCGTAGACTGCCCGTCGTACTCGCGACCCGCGAAGGGATCGATCGCGAGGATATGCTTGCGTCTCTTCGAGCCGGTCTCGCCGACGTCTGGGCGCTCCCGGCAGAAGACGACTTTCTTCTCGACAGAATCAACGTGCTGCTCGACCGAAGCCACAAAGGGGAATCCCAGGCCGAGCAACGGCTGAACGAACATGTGCTGGAACTGCAGCGAGATCAGCGGGCAGGGCGTTACATCCAGATGGGCATGCTGCCGCCCAACCCCATGGGTATCGACCGCTACCGCCTGCAGCACCGCATCATCCCGTCCCTGATTCTTTCCGGCGACTTCGTCGACTACTTCCGGATCACGGACCGCTACTACGCCCTCTATGTGGCTGACGTTTCCGGCCACGGCGCGTCGTCTGCCTTTGTGACCGTACTCCTGAAGAACTTCTCCCGGCGTCTGCGTCGTGAGTATCAGGCAACCATGATTCAGGAACCTGGTGAGATTCTCGCCTGGATCAATCGTGAGCTGCTCGATCAGAAGATCGACAAACACGTCGCCATGATGCTGGCGGTGGGCGATCTGGAGACGGACAGCCTGCGTATCGTTAACGGTGGCCACTTTCCGCCGGCGATCATGGTCCGTGATGGCGACGCGAGCTTTGTCGAGCAACGCGGCCGCCCGATCGGGCTTTTTGACGAGGTGACCTACGCGGCGACAACGCTGCAGTTCAAAGCCGGTGACCGGCTGGTTCTGTTCTCCGATGGTGTCCTTGATGCCATGGAGGATGAGGGTCTGGCGGCGAAGGAGGGCCGGCTGCTGGCCGCGGCCCTCGAAACTAAAATGGATGATATCTGGCAGGCGCTTTCTCTCGTGGAAAACGCGGCCCGGGACGATATGACCTGCCTTACCCTGGTCCGGGAGAACTGAATGCAAGGGCGCATACTCGTTGGTTCCCACGACGGCGTTTACCTGCTCGTCTTCGAGGGAGATGTACGCCTGACGTTGTGTACCACGGTGGATGTTTATCTCGAGAAAATGTTTCTCGACGCTTCGTTCCGATCGGTGGTGATCGATCTGTCGAGGACGGAGAACATCGACTCAACGTCGCTCGGGCTGCTGGCGAAGTTGTCGATCCAGGCAGAAAGGCGCTTAGACTATCGACCGACGCTGGTTTCCACCAATCCGGATATCACGCGCATTCTGCTGTCCATGGGTTTTGACGAAGTCTTCAACCTTCAGGAAACGCCTCTGGAGCAGGCAGAGCAGCTGACCGAGCTACCGAAGATGGTGGCGAGCGAAGCCGACGTGCGGCATCGGGTCCTCGAGGCGCACCGCACGCTCATGTCCATGAACGACGCCAACGAGGAGGCGTTTCAGGATCTTGTGGCCGCCCTCGAAGCGGAATCTCTGCAGACAGCACCGCGGCAGGCCGCGTTCTAAAAGCCGCAAAGGCCTCTAACGCGCGACACCCAGGCGCTCAACGGCTGCTGCGAGCGGTCTGTTTCGCCTCGATGAAGCGGGCGTGGCTGACGTAGAGCAGTTCAGCGATACGCCGGATCATGTGTTCCTCAAAACGGTCGACGTTTGCATCACTCTGGGCAAGGCGCCAGAGTTGCACTACCAGTTCGAAGCGCTCGGCTTCATCCCAGGCTTCGACCAGCGTGCGCGTGAAGTTCTGCAGTCCGACGCTGGCGTCGTGCTCGCGTTTTGAGTCTTCGATGAGCGCTTCCACTTCTGCCCCTTCGAGCGCGAACTGGGTCTTAAGGGCCTGACGCACGACGTCGAGTTCTTCCGCAGAGACCTCATGGTCCGCCAAGGCCACTTCGATAAGCAGCGTTGCGGCAGCAAGCGGCACCAGGTCTTCCGGGGCATCGTCTTCCTCAAGCCGCCCGCGCAGCCGTTCCAGCAGTGAGCTCAACATGTCAGGCGGCCCGCTCCATGACCTCGCCGATTGCTTGATCGACAACGGCAATATCGTTCCTGGCCAGGGCTTTGTGGTCCGAAAGCAGGCGCCGGTACCGGCGGGCTCCGGGCATGCCTGAGAACAGTCCCAGACAGTGGCGTGTCATATCGGCCAGGCGTGTACCAGCGTCAAGCTCCCGGATCATGTAGTCCCGATAGCCTGCCATGAGGTCGAAGGCGGAACGCGGGCGCTCGCCGTGGAATCGAACGGCAAGCTCGTTCATGATCAGCGGATTGTGATACGCCGCGCGACCGATCATCACGCCATCGGTGTGGCTCAGATGATCGGCGACGGCATCGGCGGAATCGACCCCGCCGTTGATCATGATCTGAAGTTCCGGGAAACGGGTCTTCAGCGCGTAAACCCTCTCGTACTGTAGTGGGGGTATCTGCCGGTTCTGCGCCGGTGACAGACCGTTCAGCAGCGCCTTTCTGGCGTGCAGATAGAACCGCTTGCAGCCGGCGTCGGCGACGGTGGCGATGAACTGCTCAAGCAGCGGCTGGCTGTCCGCGTCGTCTACGCCGAGGCGGCACTTTACGGTGACCGGCAAGTGCACAGCTTCCCGCATGGCGGCAACAAGCTCGCCAACGAGTTCGGGTTCGCGCATGAGACAGGCGCCAAAGGCGCCGCGCTGGACCCGGGGAGAAGGGCAGCCGACGTTCAGGTTGATCTCATCGAAGCCGGCCTCAGCGGCGAACACCGCAGCCTGTGCGAGATCCGCGGGTTCACTGCCGCCGAGCTGAATGACCACCGGATGTTCTCTTGCGTCGTAGGCGAGAAGCCGTTCCCGAGGGCCATGCAGGAGCGCACCAGCGGTAATCATCTCCGTGAAGAGGGTGATCTGGCTGCCGGTCTCGCGCAGCAGAAAACGGCAGTGGCGGTCTGTCCACGCCATCATGGGGGCTACGCTAATGTGTGGGAGTATCGGAGAGCCGCTATTCATCGGGCTTTCCAGGCTGTGCCTGCCTTCTACTTGGAGAGAGCGTTGGTGTGTGGGACTTATACATGGACGGTGGGCGCCTGAGCTGTAGCCAGCATTGGCGAAACATTGGCTTGATGCGAGCGCGTATCAGTGGCTGAGAATCCCGGAAGTCGC
>JBCDDI010000130.1:0-7953 GCA_039180365.1 Pseudomonadota bacterium | reverse complement strand
GCCTGGGCGAAGGCCGTTGTAGAACAGGACGTCGACACACTGCTGGAACTCTATGATTTCGGCGCGCCGGATGAACCGCTGCTGTTTAAGCCGACGCTGGCAGACGAGATTCGCCTGGACGAGGCGGGTGCACGTTCTTACTTTGTCGGCGGCAACCCGGATTACCCCCACGACGGCGGCTTCCTGTTCAACGCCTGGAAACGCGTGGAGTTTCAGAGTGCCGTCGGCCCCATCCTGAAAGCCGGTGGCCTGGGCTATAAGGACATGGGTCACTACACCTTTGTTAATGAAGCGGGCGATGCAACCCGTGCCGATTACACCTTCGCGTATCACAAACTCGGCGGCAAAGTGCTGATCTCTGTGCATCACTCGTCTCTCACCTGGATACCGCCCTTAAGCTGAAGCGAAGCGGCGAGGGTGCAGGGTCCCTTAAGCTGACAGCACCTGCCCAGAAGCAGTAGGGTTGTACCTGTGCAGCGAGGGAGAAGACTTATGCGCGCGGCGGTGTTTACTGGCCCTGGCGTTCCACTTTCCATTCAGGACATCGATAAACCGGTCATTGCCGACGACGAGCTGCTGGTCCGGGTATCGCACTGCGGAATCTGTGGCACGGACATTCATGCCTCACGGGAGGGCCCCTTCATGGCCCCGCCGAACACGGTGTTTGGCCACGAGTTTTCCGGAGAAATCGTCGAGGTCGGTCGTGCGCTTACGGAGGGCCCTTTCGCCCTTGGCGATCGGGTAACGTCGCTCCCCTTTGTCAAAGACCAGACCATCGGACTTGGTGCGATAACGGGTGCTTATGCGGAATTCGTCAAGGTTGATCCCGCAAGCGTCGTGCGTATCCCTTCGGAGCTTGATGATCTGAATGGCGCTCTGGTTGAGCCCCTCGCCATCGGGCTGCATTCCGTGAAGATGGCCGAGGGTGTGAACGAAAAGCGGGTGCTCATCATCGGTGCCGGGCCTATCGGCCTCGCCTGCGCCCTCTGGTGCCGATTCTTTGGTGCGAGGAACGTGGTGATCAGCGAGCTGTCTCCCGCGCGGATCGAGATGGCCAACACCCTTGGCTTCAAGGACATCATCGATCCTTCAGGGGATGTCAGGGCACAGTTTACGGAGATTACCGCCGGTGAGCCCGAGGTCCAGTTCGACTGCGTTGGAGCGCCCGGCATTCTGCAGCAGTGCATCGAGCGGGCACCAAAGCGCGGCCTGATTATGGGCATTGGACTGTGCGACAACGCCGATACCATCATGCCGCTGATTGCCTTTTCGAAAGAGCTCAGAATTCAGTGGGCGGTGGCCTACGACAAAGAGGACTGGGACTTCACCATGCAGATGATGATTGAAGGCCGCATTGATGGTTCGCCGATGATTACGGATGTTGTGTCATTGGACGAGCTGCCTGACGCCTTCGAGGCGCTCCGTTCACCGAGCGAACAGTGCAAGGTCATCATTGATCTGAGACGTTGAACAGAAAGCTGGAGCCACCGATGTCCGATCCGATCACAACCTTTTTTGCTGCCTGGGAACTCGAAGGGGTAGACGAGCGCCTGGCAAAGATCCGCGCAGCGGTGACGCCCGACATCTCCTACGCGGATCCGCAAACGTCGGACCCCCTAAGCGGGATCGATGCAGTGAGTGAGTATGTCGGGATGTTCTCGGCGAACGCGCCAGGCTGGTCGGCAGAGGTGATTGGGAGCGACACCATCGGCGCCGTCACCCGCGCGACCGTCGCTTTCGGCGGCATGGGCCCAGATGGTACGGAGCAGCGTCAGCTGGGTCAGTATTTCGTTGAGATGGATGGCGGACTGATCTCGCGCATGGTTGGTTTTGTTGGCACCGGCCCGCAGGATTAGCACCCGGGTGATTGTTCTTCGGCTGCTGGTCGCAAGCTGTCTGCTGCTGGCCTTTCCTGCCGCTGCTGAGCCGCGCCTGGTGGAACTGCTTCAGGGTACGAACCTGACGCCACCCCTGAGCGGCTTGCAGATCAGCACTATGGAAGGCGGTAAACCGGGCGAGCATCATGCGCTTGGCTTTGCGCAGGTGACTGATAGTGGCCCGATCGCGCTCCGCACCGATCACAAGGTTCGGGTGGCGTCGATCTCCAAGCTGGTCGTGGCGCTCGGCGTTATGCGCCTCGTGGAAGCCGGTCGCCTCGATCTTGATGCGGACGTTTCCGAATACCTCGGTTGGACACTCCGAAATCCTGCTTTTCCGGATCAGCCGATTACCCTCCGACAGCTGCTTGCACACACTTCTTCCGTGCGCGATGGCCCGCGCTATTTCATCGCGGCAGGCACCGGCGAACTGAAGGACTTCTTCGATCCTGATTCGAGCTTCTGGGATGCTGGGGCGCACTTTGCCAGCGAAGGGGATGAGGCACCCGGTCGCTTCTTCGTCTATGCCAATCTGAATTTTGGCTTGATAGGTGCGGTTATCGAGCGTGTCTCGGGGCAGCGCTTCGATCAGTTCATGGCTCGGGAGGTGCTTGAGCCTCTGGGCCTTGCTGCTCGTTTTGACCCCTGCGAGGTGCCGCCCGAGCAGCGCGCTGCGGCATTTCGCAAACGACCGCCTGATGGGCCCTGGGACCCGGAAGGTCCCTGGGTACCTCAGGTTGATGCCGGCGAGCCACGGTGTTTTTACGGTATGCAGAACGCCGAGCAGGCCAGGGACTTTCTTGCCGCGTACATCCCGGGCAGCAACGCAAGCCTCTATTCCCCGCAGGGTGGCCTCCGCGCCAGCGCGGATGATCTGCTTAAGGTCCTGCAGATGCTCGCCGCCGGTGGGGTACTGGATGGTCGGCGCTTTCTCGTGGAAGACTCGGTGACCGCGCTGCTTGCGCCGCAGTGGACGCTGAATGCGCAAGGTGACAATGGGTTGTCCGCGGGAGAGGCTGAGCCGGGCGGCGCTACCGATGGCCTCATGACCAGCTACGGTCTCTCGGTGCATCGCATTGATGTCCGCGCCTGGGGTTTTGCGGACGGCCCCGAGCTTCTCGTCGGGCACCTGGGAGAAGCCTACGGCGTGCTCAGTCACGCCCTCTTCGATCCGATCAGCGGTGACGGCATTGTTACCATCATAACCGGTACCGGGGATGATCCTGCGCAAGGCGGCTTTGGGCACAGCCCGCTCTACCGCGTTGAGGAAGAGATCCTGCGCTGGTGGCTCGCGCGCTGACCGGCGCAGAAAAGAGAACAGGAAACAGGCGAAGCTGATGGACATCGAAAGCTACTTCTCGGCGAACTATCAGGAAGGACGCGCGAAGTTCCTGGCACTCTGCGAGGATCAGGGGTTCTCAGTCACTTCCCATCGAAATGAACGGGCGCAAGCCCCTGACGGCAGTGACCTGTTCCTCGATCTGGCGACCCTGGGAGCGGCGGATGCTTCGCAACTGCTCATGGTATTCAGTGGCACCCACGGGGTGGAGGGTTATTGCGGATCGGGTATCCAGGCAGCGCTCCTTGGCGAAGGCTTCTTCCGCGACGCCGGTCCGGATCTGCAGGTTGCGCTCGTACACGCGGTGAATCCCTATGGCTTCGCCCACGATCGCCGGGTTAATGAAGACAACATTGATCTGAACCGTAACTTCCTCGAGTTCGGAAAAGACACGCCTAGAAACATCGGCTACGGGGATATCCACAAATACCTGGTTCCCGACGCGTGGGAGGGTGAAACACGCAAACAGGCGGATACCGCTCTGGCTCAGTATGCGAAGCAAAACGGCCCCGACGCGCTGCAGCATGCCGCATCAGGTGGCCAGTACACGCACAGCGACGGTGTGTTTTATGGCGGCGAGGCGCCAAGCTGGTCTGCAAACACCGTTTTGTCGCTGGTGAAACCGCTCGCCGCACAGGCGACTCGAGCCTGCTTCATTGATATCCATACGGGCCTTGGCCCCTATGGCTATGGCGAGATGATTGCGGCCGGCTTTCCGGCGCAGGTTGCGAGGACCGAAGCGTTCTACAGCGACTACGAGGTGACGGATCCGGAAGCAGGCACATCCAGCTCAGCGCCCATACAGGGCACCATGGCGCACGGTATAGAGAGACTGCTACCGGGCGTGGAAACCCAGTTCCTTGCTCTTGAATACGGCACCTTGCCCATGAAGGAAGTGATGACCGCCGTCCGGGCGGACAACTGGCTGTACCGCTCAGGGTCCCTGGACAGCGACCTGGGGAAACAGATCAAACAGCAGATCAGGGACGCCTTCTATTGTGACGAAGCGCAGTGGAAGACCATGGTCCACGAGCGTGCCGTGGACGTCCTGAGCACCACGCTTTCGAAGCTTCAGGCCGCTTAGAGAAAGTGCGTGCCGCCATCAACCATGATGGTTTGCCCTGAGACAAACTTGCTGGCGTCGCTGGTTAGAAAGAGAACGGTGCCGACGAGATCGTCCGTCTCAAGATTGCGACGCAGACTCTGACCCGCGGCGATAGCCTCTTTCGCGCGCTCCAGACGGTCGCCCATGAATTCGCTCGTGCCTTCGGTCATTACCGCCGATGGGGCAATGGAGTTGACGCGAATCCAGTAGCGGCCGAGTTCCCTCGCCAGGGTGCGGCTCAGGCCGATGACGGCGGCTTTGCTGGTTGCATAGTGGGCACCGTTTGCCAGTCCATGCATGGCCGCCAGGGAGGCAACGTTCACAATGCTGCCGCCGCCCGCTTCCTTCATGGGGTCGATCACCACCTTCGCACAGCGCCAGACACCGGTGACGTTCACGTTCATCACGTGCTGCCACTCTTCCTCATCAAGTTCGTTGGCTCTGGCGCTCGACAGGCCGCCGTAGAGAGCGGCGTTGTTCACCAGCGCATCAATGCGTCCGAAGCGCTCCAGCGTGGCGGCGGCCATGGCCTCGCAGGAGGCGGTGTCGCCGACATCCAGGGTGACGCCAAGGGCTTCGCCGCCGGCACTCTCGATTGCGCTCACCGTTTCATTGCAGTCCCGCACGTCTCCCGCAACGACCCTGGCGCCATGCGCGGCGAGATGGATCGCGTAAGCCTGCCCCAGTCCTCGAGCAGCACCGGTCACAATGGCGACCTTCCCCGTCATTTCCGTCATCAGACCCATCCCCTTGGTCAAAAAAGACAGCATACCGCGTTCCGGTGGCGGGTCATCAGGCATGGAGTCCTGAACGCGAGGCAGCTAGAAGGGTCGTGTCAGGGCTGCGGGCCAGCTCAGGCGATAGAAAACGAGCACGCCGTCGTGGTCCGACAGCATCACGCCATCCACGGCTTCATCGAAGAGCTTCTCCATACGAATCGGCTGAACAACAACCCGGGCGCCGTCCGACCAGCCCTGCAGATCCTGGGTTTCCCACCAGGGTGTATCCGTTCCCCAGTTGCTGCGCATCTCGCAGGCGTGAGAATTACTCACGCAGAAGGAGCTGACTTCCTTGAGGCCCGAGCCATAGGGGGGCCGCGCGGCGGAACGTTCAGCGCGTTCCACGAAGTACTCCATGCGATCCGAGTCCCTGCGCATATTCAGGTCGCCCCCCCAGATAAAGGGCAGATAGAGGCGCTCGAGGGATTCCAGATAGTCGTTGGTCTCGTCCACCTGCAGCGAGTGTGCGACCAAGGCCCGCTCCCGGGAGACTCCGGAGGCGCCTCGAGAGTTGAAGTGGGTGGTAGTGATGGCAAGCGGATCGGGCATGCCCGGAATATCCAGCTCGACGGTCAGAATGCCTTTATTGGCGAGACAGTCGTAGCCCGCACATTCCCATTGCGGGAACGGATGGCTGTAGCGGACGTGAATCGGGTAGTCGCTCGCGATCAGGAGCCCACTTGACTGCCACTTACCGAGTTTTTCGCCTTTCAGGAAGCTGCGTTTGTCGAGGAAGTCTGCCGGGGCCCGCTCTGAGGCCTCAGGCCCAAGGTCTTCGGAGGTGGGTCCCGTCACCCAGTTTCGGTAACCGCCAAGGTCGGGAATCTCGCTCGCCGCCTCGATGAACGCCTCCTGCAGCATAATGATGTCCGGCTCTTCGCCGGCTGTGCGCATGGCAGCGAGACGGGTACCGATTTCTGCCATTGCTGCACTGCGATCGCAGGCGATGGGGATCCGTTCGCCGTCTGCATCGGTTGTGCGAGAGCGTTTTCCGCAGCCCAGGGGCCAGGGTAGCCCGGCGACGTTGTAGATGAGCACGCTGAGCTCGAGGCTTGCCTGATCCGTGTCGCTCTCAACGCTGATCTCAGGTGGGCGATCGATATTGCGTTGCGGGGTATCGTCCCGATCCGGTTCGGCGCAGGCACTCAACAAGAGAATCGACGCCGGCAGCCACCATGAGCGAGCCACTAGGGGCCGGGAGTCCCGGTGCCTGGTGCTGATCCAGGAGCCAGGTCGTCCTCAGCCACGCGAAAGACCGCCACCACGGACGGTATTCTCGGCAGCAACAAGCCGACCAGGAGTAGCGGCACTTCAACGAACAGAGTGATGGACGCGAGCAATGCGACCCCCGCTCGGGCCACGCGGACCTCGAAGGGCGCTCCCGGGAGTACAAAAAAGAAGAAGTAGATGGCAACGGCGGTTACCGCGAAACCGCCCAGCGACATGAGGGTGAACTGCCGCTTGTCGTTCCGCTCGACGTCGAAACTGAAGAGCGAAGGGTGCTTGAGTCGCGCCGGGGGATAGGCGGTCCCGCCGCTGGCGAGAGCCGCCAGGAGGTGGCCCCACTCATGGAGGAGATAAACCACGAGCGCGGCACCGAGGCCCAAGAGCAGTCCCAGCGTATCGGCCAGGAAGGCCGGTTGCACCGTGACTGGATAGAACAGCCACCAGGCCGTGAGCACGACGGCGACGATGAGCGCGTCCCGAACCGCGAAGGGTGCGAACGCGCCCACCTCGTGCGCTCTTCTGCCTGGCCGCTGCCTAGTCAGGCAGACCGAGAACGCGCTTGGCGATGATGTTCAGCTGTACCTCATTCGTGCCGCCGTAGATGGTAACGGCGCGATCGCGGAGCCAGCCTCGCGTCGACTCGATCTCGTCTTCCGTGAAACCGCTGCCGTCCCAGCCGAGACCGCCGGTGCCACGAAGCTCAGCCTTCAGTTCCGAGCCGTTCTTTGCCAGGGTTGAGCCCACGTATTTGAAGATGGAGGTGGCAGCACCCGGAGCGCCGGACTCCTTGCTTTCCTCCATAACGCGTCGGCCAGTGAGCTGCATGCTCTTTTCCTGCATGACGTGCTGGAGCACCTTGTCTCGCGCTCCGGAATCCTGAATACGACCGGCGGCGTCTTCCCCGATGTATTCCTTGGCGATAGACGCAAAGGGATTCAGGCGTTGCTTCTTCTTCGCCGGTTCAGGTGCATCACCGATGCCCGAGCGCTCGTACTGCAGGAGCCGCTTGGCGACGGTCCAGCCTCTATTCATTTCGCCGATGAGGTCTTCCTTCTTGGCGATGGCGTTGTCGAAGAAGGTTTCGCAGAAGGGCGAGGAGCCGGAAATCAGCGCGATGGGCTTCACGGTGACGCCCGGCTGATCCATGGGCAGCAGCACGAAGCTGATGCCGTCGTGTTTGGCAGCGTCTGGATCCGTGCGGACCAGGCAGAACATCCAGTCGGCGTGATCGCCGCCGGAAGTCCAGATCTTCTGGCCGTTAATAACGAAGTGATCGCCGTCGAGCTCGGCCTTGGTGCGCAGGCTCGCGAGATCGGAGCCGGAGCCTGGCTCTGAATAGCCCTGACACCAGCGGACTTCACCGCTCGTGATTTTAGGCAGGTGCCGTTGCTTTTGCTCTTCCGTGCCGTATTCGAGGAGCGTAGGACCAATCATCGCCAGGCCCATGCCCGTTGCCGGGGGCAGGGCGCGGATGGCATTCATCTCCTGGCGGAGGACGGCGCCTTCTTCCTTCGAGAGACCGCCGCCGCCGTATTCCTTCGGCAGGAGATGAACGCCATCCGCGCGCTGCCCCCGGCAACGGGCATGGGCCTGGCGATGATTGGTCCTACGCTCCTCGAATACGGC
>JBCDDI010000129.1:0-7974 GCA_039180365.1 Pseudomonadota bacterium | reverse complement strand
GGAAGCGAACAAGACACCGCAGTCTGCTGTCTCCCATTCAGTGGACCTGTTACACGGCTGCTCGAATGTCAGCATGGTGCTGAACAAAACCCAGCAGGGTTCTGCCAGTAGCTACGGATACGGATACGGCTACGGCTACGGTCAGAACGCCAGGAGACCGGCGGAAGCTCTGGGCGAAGGCCGGGAATCTGAACAGCCAGGGATGGGTTGAGCCATGTACGAAGAACACTTTGGTCTCTCCGCCAAGCCCTTCCAGCTTTCGCCGGATGCGGCCTTCTTCTTCCCAAGCAAAGAACACCGGCGGGCGCTCTCTTTCCTCGAGTACGGCCTGGAGCAGGCGGACGGGTTTATCGTCATTACCGGCGACGTAGGTACGGGCAAGACGACAATTGTTCAGACGCTGCTCTCGACGCTGGATCCATCTGACATGATGGTGGCCAATATCGTCACGACCCAGCTGCAGGAAGACGACCTCATGCATCTGGTCGCGGCGAATTTCGGCCTTCGGGTGAATGCGAATAGTAAAGCCCTGCTCATCCGTGATCTCGAACGCCTCTTTGTGCAGCAGGCTCAGGACAACCGACGGGTACTGCTGATCGTTGACGAAGCTCAGAACCTGCCGCAGCGGTCTGTAGAAGAGCTGCGCATGCTCTCGAATTTCCAATTGAATGGTCGACCGCTAGTACAGATTTTCCTCCTCGGGCAGGAAGAATTCCGCACAACGCTCCTGTCAGAAGGCTTTGAGCAACTCCGACAACGGGTGATTGCCACCTACCACCTGAATCCGCTTGATGGTGACGAAACCCGAACCTACATCGAGCATCGCCTGAGTTGCGCGAACTACCACGGCCGTCCTGCGATTGCGGATGCGGCCTATGAGGCCATCTTCCAGGCCTCGGAAGGCGTGCCTCGCCGTATCAACAACCTCTGCGATCGCATCCTCCTGTACGCATTTCTCGAGGACGTTACCGCCATCGATGTCGACGTGGTGGATACGGTATCCCGGGAACTCGGTGGCGAGTTCTGGGCGGGAAATCCAGGTTCGGAGACTCCGTCTGAGCAACCAGTGGAAGAGGTTTTTAATACACCCGGTCAACCCCTCGAGACCATGGCCAGGGTCATGTTCGATAAGGCTAACGTTCAGCAGCGTATCGGTTCGCTGGAGCGAGCCGTGGACGCTTTGGGTAGTGGCCTCAAAACGGATGTTTCCGAGCTCAAGGAAGAGGTCGCCAACGTTCGGCTCCTGCTGGAGGACGTGCTTCACGAGTTGCGCAAGGGCGGCCTGGAAGCAGAGGATCCAGAGGCAGACATCACTTTTCCCTTCAAACAGGGTTCATCGGAAATCCCTTGATTTGAAAGGCCCGTCGGTGCCTTTGTCCGTTTCCTGAGCGACAAGTCCCTGCAACAGCTCAGTGCCGTCTTCGATATGGCCGGCGACCACGTGAATGACCTCTTTCTCCCGCTCCAGCACGCCCTTGATGTGCAGCAGTTGCCCCTGCAGAAGCACAGCACGATAGCGTTCCTGCACGCTTGTCCAGACCACAACGTTCACATTCCCCGTCTCGTCTTCCAGCGTGACGAACATAACCCCCGAGGCAGATCCCGGACGCTGGCGCCCGGTGACGAGACCGGCTACCTGAACCATCTGCCCATGCTGCATGGCTTCCAGATCTATGGCCGTGCGACAGCGGTTCAAGGCCGGGTGGCTCCGGAGGAGCTTTAAGGGGTGGGGGCCTAAAGTGAGGCTCGCGTAGCGGTAGTCGTCCATCATGTCGTCGGCCACGCCAGGGGCTTCGAGTTCAATGGGTGAGGCTTCGTAGCGGGCCGGACGCTCGGCGACAGCCTGGAGTGCCGTGGGCTCATGGAGGGCGGCCACTTCCCAGTGCGACTGATAGCGGTGGCCGACGAGGGATTTCAAGGCACCTGCCCGGGCGAGAAAACGCAGCTCCCGGTTCGAAAGCCGTGCCCGGCGCATGAGGTCTTCCGGGTCGCGGAAGGGACTTTCCGCCTCGATGCGACGGCCGCTTTCCTCTGCAAGACCTTTCACCATGCGCAGGCCAAGGCGCAGGGCTGGGTCGCTCGTCTCAGCACAGCCGACTTCCGCCTCAGTTGGGTCCAGGCGATGGTCCCAGTGGCTTTCCTGGACGTCGAGGGGCTTCACGGTGAGGTTGTGGCGTTTTGCATCCTGTACGAGCTGTGAGGGTGAGTAGAAGCCCATGGGCAGGCTGTTCAGCAGTCCGCAATAAAAGGCGGCCGGCTCATGACGCTTCAGCCAGGCGGAGATATAGACGAGGAGGGCAAAGCTTGCGGCATGTGATTCCGGGAAGCCGTATTCTCCGAAGCCTTGAATCTGTCGGAATACCCGCTCCGCGAAATCCTGATCGTGGCCCCGAGCAAGCATGCCGTCGATGAGTTTCTGCTCGAAGTGTTCGAGGCCGCCCCGACGCTTCCAGGCGGCCATGGCGCGACGCAGCTGATCGGCCTCGCCGCCGCTGAAACCGGCGGCGACCATGGCAAGCTCGATGACCTGCTCCTGGAAGATGGGTACGCCAAGGGTGCGTTCGAGCACCTGGCGCACACCTTCACTCGGATAAGAGACGTCCTCCGCACCCTGTCGGCGCCGGAGATAGGGGTGCACCATGTCGCCCTGAATTGGCCCGGGTCGGACGATGGCCACCTCGATCACAAGATCGTAGAAGTGCTGGGGTTTCAGCCGCGGCAGCATGGACATCTGAGCCCGGGACTCAACCTGAAAGACGCCGACGCTGTCGCCCTTCTGCAGCATGCGGTAGGTCTCCGGATCTTCCGGGGGGATGGTTGCTACCTTGAGGTTGGTTCCTCGATGGGCGTTCAAGGCCGAGAGGGCCTTGCGGATGGCCGTGAGCATGCCGAGGCCGAGGACGTCGACCTTCAGGAGGCCAAGGGCTTCGAGGTCGTCTTTGTCCCACTGGATGACGGTACGCTCTTCCATGGCTGCATTCTCGACGGGCACAAGTTGCGCCAGCGGGCCTCGGGAGATCACAAAGCCGCCGACGTGCTGAGAGAGATGTCTGGGAAAACCAAGGATCTCGTTCACAAGGGTTAAGAACTGAACGACCACCTGACTTCTTGGGTCGAGGCCCGCATTCTTCAGACGCAGCTCGAGTTCGGCCGGCTTGTCCCACCAGGAGAGCGATTTGGCGAGGAGGTCGACAAGATCGAGATCGAGGCCCAGGGCTTTGCCGACGTCGCGCACAGCGCTCTTGGGCCGGTAGGTGATGAGCGTGGCGGCGAGGGCTGCCCGTTCCCGGCCATAGCGATGGTAGATGTACTGAATGACTTCCTCTCGACGCTCGTGTTCGAAATCGACGTCGATGTCTGGCGGTTCGTCGCGTTCTTTCGAGACGAAGCGCTCGAAAAGCAGGTGCATGCGTGAGGGATCTACTTCCGTGATGTGCAGGCAGTAGCAGACGGCGGAGTTTGCCGCTGACCCACGCCCCTGACAGAGAATCTCCTGACTGCGGGCGAATTGGACAATGTCCTGCACCGTCAGGAAGTAGTATTCGTAACGGAGCTCGGCGATGAGCCTGAGTTCTTCCTCGACGAGTTCCAGGGTCTCCGGGGGAATGCCGTTCGGCCAGCGTTCTGCAGCGCCAGCCAGGGTGAGCTGACGAAGATATTCGCTTGGTGTCAGGTGTGGAGGAACGAGTTCTTCGGGGTACTCATAGCGGAGTTCGTCCATGGAGAAGACGCAGCGCTCGGCAATGCGCAGCGATTCATCGAGCATCTCCTGCGGATAGAGTGCTTTGAGGCGCTTGATGGAGCGGAGGTGCCGTTCCGCGTTCGGAAAGGCACGGCTGCCGAGTTCGGCCACCGGTGCTTTCTCCCGAATGGCCGTGAGCACATCCTGCAGCGGCTGGCGGATGGGGTCGTGCATGTGTACGCCCCCGGCAGCGACGATGGGCAGATCGAGGCGCATGGAAACGGTGAGGGCGTTGGCCGTTTTGTCGAGATCCGTGGACTCAAGAAAAAGTTCCAGGGCCAGCCACAGCTCTGGCAAGCGAGCATGGAGGGCTTGCCCCTGGGCCATGAGCGTCTCTATATCGGTAAGCGCCGGCGCCCAGAGGGCCAGGCATTCGTCGATGCCCCAGTTCAGGTCTTCGAGGCTCATGTGGTATTCGCCTTTTGGCGAACGCCGCCTGAGCTTGGTGATCAGCCCGGCCAGCTGTCCGTAAGCGCTCCGGGTAGGGGCCAGAAGGATGAGCTCGATGCCTTCTTCCAGATGAAACTCGGCACCGATGATGAGATGGATGTCATGGTCTTTAGCGGCCATGTGCGCTTTTACGAGACCGGCGAAGGAACACTCGTCTGTGATGGCGATGGCGCTGTAGCCAAGTTGGGCAGCGCGCTCGACGAACTCCTCCGGGTGTGAGGCGCCGCGCAGAAAACTGTAATTGCTGACGGTGTGGAGTTCGGCATAGGGCTGTCCGCCGGAGGCGGACAGCTTAGGAGTTTTGTCGTTAGTCACGACAAAACTCCAGGCTGCTCACGGCAATGGGACGCCTTCTGCTTGTGCAGAACACCGTCAGACGCCTAACCGAAGTAGCCATGCAGATACCACTGATTGCGGGCGTCCTGAAAGGCCCAGCAGCGGGCGCCGTTTTCCAGGCTGACCACGTAGTAGTCGCGCCAGATCGCCTGCTGCCACCAGGCCGATTGAATGCGTTCCGGGCCTTTCAACACTTCAAGACGCTCAGCGTTTGTGGGGTGCGGCGGATCGAAGAGCCACAGAGGCCGGTGGGTGGCTTGTGCACCTGCGGCGACACCGGCGGGGCGGTCAGCAGGCTTCGCGGGCCGCCAGGCAGCTTCCGGTGTGTGCTGGTCTTCGATAACGATGCGTGAGCAGGCCTGCTCTCCGAGCCGCGCTCGAAGCTGATCGAGCAACTCGCTGGACTCTGAAGTCTCGATGCCGCCAGCTGCCGTATTGTCCAGAAGCCGGAACAGGCTGCGGCTGCCACCAAGCCAGGGCGTGAGGCGCTGAGCCTGGAGACGCACGTTCAGGATCTCTTCAGGCAGCTCCACAGGCTCGAGCTTCAGGCGCATGATGTCGAGAAACGCACGCTTCTGCTGCTGCGCTCGGGCAAATGTGACCGGTAACGCCACCCGGTCTTCCCGGGCGTGGGTCGAAAAGGTCCAGAGCAGGCGCTCGGCCCCGAGTTGATGCGTGACGAGCCAGGCCTCCAGGGTGCCGAGGAGTCGCTGCATGGGGAAGATTACGGCGTCTTTATCTTTGATGGGTTCGAGGAGGTGCAGTGACTCGTCGAAATCCGGTGCTGGCACGATGCATTCCCGGGGATCTGGAAGGCGACCGGTAAGGCGGCCGAGATAATCGACCAGGGTAGGGCCTAAACGCCGGGCGACCTCCCGTTCTGGCAGGGCAAGCAGCCCCCCGAGGTGGTTTATGCCCATGTTGTGGAGTTTCTCGAGGTTCTTATCGATCTTCCCGGTGAAGCGCTTTTTTACTGTACCCGGCAGACGTGCGGCAGTGAGCGGCACGGCCTCCAGCTGCCGGCAGTTGGCCGTGGCCAGAACCAGAGCGGCGGAAGGTGAAGCGGCCAGTTGCCCCTGCACTTCATGACCGAGAGAACGGCAGAGCTCAACGGCCTCCCGGGTGAGGCGTTCTGCGTCGTCAAAGAGCGCCAGGCTGCTGCCGATTTCCAGTACCAGTGCGTCCGGTGGCGCGAGGCTTACCTGACCGCTGAAGCGGTAGAGGAGATCGCCGAGGAGGGCGAGACGCTTTGTCTCGCGTTCTTTGTCGCGATGAAAGTGCACAAGGTCAGCCGTGATGCTGTGTGCTGTCGCAAGGGTTGCGCCTGGTTGGAGACCGGCTTGTTCGGCCGCCTCATCGCAGAGGATGACTCGATTGTCTTCGAGCAGAACCGTAGGCCGGGCTTCCTCTTCAGCGGCCCCTGACAGTCGCCAGATCTCAAGTCCCAGGCGCGGAAAGTGAAGGGCGAGCCAGAGCATGTTAGTGGGTGATATGGCTTTCCGGCGTTGCGGGCCTGTGGCCGAAGGGCGGCAGCTGCTCGAGCGGTTCCCGAACGCTGCTGACCTCCGCCCGGCGCCACTGCCGCCAGAGGGAAAGCTGCTCGCGGATTTCTGCCGGGCGCCGACCACTTCGGAGCGGAACTTCCAGCGCCTCGATGGGCCAGCCGCCTCGACGTTTCAGAATGCTGACGGTGAGCGCATCGTTTTGGTCTGCAGCTGTTCTACTCTGATTTGTGCTTGCATCTATGGCACCGGGCATGGCACCGGTACCGATAGCAGTGCTCGGTCGGACCGCAAGTCGCAGCTCCGCCATAGAGCTGTCGTGTCGGGCTTTCTCTGGCCGGATGAGACAGCTTAAGGTGCCGCCCTGGCGGGCAGCCACCTGCAGTCGCTGCGTGTCTTTGTTCTTCAGTTGACCGTCGTCGAGCCAGGCAAGGGCTGCGCTGCAGGTGCCGGAGCGGGTGGCCCGCTCCAGGGCCCAGAGAGCGTCCTTATGAGTTTTCGGGTGGATGAGCAGGATCTTATCGATATCCACGCCTGCGGCTTTCAAGGCCGGCGCATAAGGGATGAACGGTGGATTAACCCAGGCAATCCAACGGGCCTGCTGACTTAAGGCCTTCAGGGCCGGCAGGAGCAAACGGAGTTCGCCCATACCGGCGGAAGGGATCATGAATTCGCAGAGTCCGGCCTGGGGCCAGCCGCCTCCGGGAAGATGCCGGTCCAGGACGTCGAAGCCGCTCTGAGTGGTTTCTGGCGTTTCTTTCGCTCCTCTTGTTTCCTGGAGCTCCCCAGCGCGCCAGAGGCCCGGGTGGTCGAGGAGGTTCGAAACGGAAGCCGTGGCCTGATTGCCATGGCTGGAATCGGCTTCTGTGTTCTCTGTATCTCCCGAAATACTTCCCGAAGTATCTCCCGAATTGCTACCTATTCGAACGATCTGCTCACCCATGACTTGATCACCCATGACACCTCCGACGACTACTGTATTTCTATACAGGGGTCGGCCAGGTTAACTGTATGGGCATACAGTATCAAGCGGTTTCGGCTCGAAGGCCGATGCTTTATTCCATGGGCAGGCGATCGCCTCGGCCGATGGCGTAGTGGGTGAAGCCAAGATCTTTCATGTAGGCGGGGTCGTAGAGGTTGCGACCATCGAAGACCACGGGGCTTAGGAGTTCGTCGCGGACATGGTGGAAGTCCGGACTCATGAATTCGTTCCATTCAGTGACGACAATGAGTGCGTCTGCGTTTGTCAGCGTGTCATCGCGGTGATCGCAAAGAACCAGAGACGTATCGTCCGGATAGAGGCGACGCGCTTCTTCCATCGCCACTGGGTCGTAGGCGCGCACCTGGGCGCCGGCCTCGAAAAGTAAATCCATGATCGTGCGGCTTGGGGCTTCCCGCATGTCATCTGTGTTCGGTTTGAAAGCAAGGCCCCAGAGGGCAAAGGTCCGGCCTTCGAGCTTGCCACCGAAGTGACCGCGCAGCTTGTCGAAGAGCACACGCTTCTGGCGCTCGTTCACGGATTCCACACTGGAGATGAGCTCCGCAGGGAAACCGAATTCACCGGCCGTATGTATGAGAGCCTTTACGTCCTTCGGGAAGCAGGAGCCTCCATAGCCTGTGCCAGGATAGATGAAGCTGTAGCCGATGCGGGGATCCGAGCCGATACCGACCCGCACCGATTCGATGTCGGCGCCGAGGCGGTCGGCGAGATTCGCCATCTCATTCATAAGGCTGATTTTCGTCGCCAGCATGACGTTCGCCGCGTACTTGGTCAGTTCGGCGCTGCGCACGTCCATCTGTAGAAGTTTGTCGTGATTACGATTGAAGGGCGCATAGAGCGTTGCAAGAAGCCGCGCGCTCTTTGGATCATCCGTACCGATGACGATCCGATCCGGCTTCATAAAGTCCGCAACGGCCGCTCCTTCCTTCAAAAACTCGGGATTC
>JBCDDI010000128.1:0-8040 GCA_039180365.1 Pseudomonadota bacterium | reverse complement strand
GTGAACAGATACAGGCCCCAGCACAGGCGAACGAAGGGCTTCTCACCCAGGTCGAGTTTGCCCCCGTCGGCAAAGCGATAGACCCGGCTCTCACCCCGCTCGGGGACACCGAGGAAGGGGTCGCTGAGGCGGCTGTAAGGGGCCGTGCGGTTATCACCGGCAAGCCAGCGATTAATCACTTCGAACTGTTCATCGAGGCTGGCGTTGTAGGCCTGAAAAATCAGTCCGCGATCGGCATCGCCAGCTGCGCCGCCTTCCTGATAGGACGGCCCATAGGACATGCCGCGACGAACGATGCGCGGCATTCCATCCTTGTCCTGATCGCGGGGGTTCGCCCGGCGCACGTGCGCGAAGGTGGGTACGCGATCTCCGTGAGGATCATCGCCATAGTCAAAGCCGTTCTCCCCCGCTGGCGCATCGGGATCTGCCAGGGGCACCCCCTGTTTATCGCGTCCCATCATCTTCGCCAGGAGCGTATCGCGCGCCTTCTTAGCGCCTGTCTTAGCCCCTTTGCCGGTCGCGAGGTTGGCATCTACCGCTTCGTGGAGGGCACGAACGTCCTGAGAAAGCTTGCGGACAACCTGAAAGGAGCCGTCCTTGAACAGCGGCTCTGACCATTTCTCGGGCAGACGATCGCGACGACCGTTGGGTTGCCCCAGGAACAGATCGCCGGCCGGGACGACGTCCGTTGCATCCGGGTGATCCGGGTCGAGCCGCGGATTGCTGATGCCGTCGCGAAACCCGAAGTGCTCTCGCGGCGCCTGTGCCGATCCCTGGGAATACATGGACTGGTAGCCGAGGATCAGGAGCGCATCAGCGGCCTCTTCAGCAAGGCGCTCCAAGGCCTGCATGAGCTCGGGATCGTCACCGCTGCGATCCCCGGAAACGCCGCTGTGGCGCCGCAACTGAATCACTACGTCTACCGCTTCCAGGTTGACGGTTTGCCAGGGATCAACCGCGCTGCTGCTCTTACTTTTGCCTCGACTTTGCTCCGGCGGCCAGTTGCGCGCTGGGAGCGACCACTGATCCGGATGGTTGTCGCGCAGATCACCAATCAGGCCCGCCCGGTTGGCCATGCCTTCCCGAAAGGCGGCCGGTAGTTTTTCAAGTTCAGCCTCCGGAAGCTCGAGTCGTGTCAGCCCCTCGGCCGTGAAGGCAACATTCCGATAGAGACCATCAGTACCAATGGCCCCCGCCCAGGACACCTGTTGCGCGAAGCCATCGAGAAAGCGCCGGGCCGCAGCGGGCTCCAGCACCTGCAGGAGAATCAGGCACCCGACATCTGCCCCATAGGAGCTCGCGATACCACCCTGAACATTGCTTGGATCGAACGGCAGAGCCGGTTCCGGCGGCGGCGGCAGCTGCTCCTCATCGGGCCAGAGTTCAAACCAGTTGAGCTCTGTGGAAAATACGCCCTGGAGCTGGCGCAGCGCGCCCGCTTGCTTCTTCGAGGCGCCTAGGTCCCAGTCGGTCTGCCGGGGAAACTCCTCTGGCGGCAGAATGGCCCGCGCCGTACGGAGCAGGTAGTTGTGATCGCTGCTGCCTTTCGGATAGAGAAAAGTCAGGGCGTGAAAGGCGGCCACGGCCTGCACACCCATCTTGATGAACTCCACATAGTCATTGCCGCTGAGCCCCGATCGGGCAGCCGCAGCGCGCTCCTCCGGCGTCTCCCGGCCGAGCTTCGCCAGCGTTGCCGCGTCAGCGTCGTCATGCCGCACCGCTTTCTCAAGGCGGTCGAGATAAATGACATCGTCGACCGTGTAGTTAGCCGCCGTGTAGAAGGTGCTGGCATCAACCTGGTACTTCCGGATCCAGCCGGCAAAGGCTTCGAAGCCGAGGTTATTCCGATGCGCTTCCACGTAGCCTTCGCAGTTGCAGAGAATAAGATCGAAGACGTGGCCCAGATCGCGCCAGACGAGCCGGATATAGGGCTCCCAGGGGCGGTCAAAATGCACAACCAGCAGAAGCTGCCCGTCGACGATGGAAATTGTCACGCCAAGGATGGTGCGCAGTCGGTCGACGATGTCGGAAAACGGTTTCAGACGCCGGCTTTCCCGGGTCACTGCCCGGAGGTCAGAAAACAGCTTGGTGAAGCTGCGCAGACGGCTTTCGTAGGTCCGGGTTGCCAGGCCCGGTGTGAAGCCCTGCCGAATCGGCATGAGCATGCAGATCTCAGAAGGGCCGGCGAGACTTTTACTGCTGACAAGCTTCGGCATGGGTAGGTTCCTTCCTCAACTTCCTCAATCAACGATTCCCCGAGCTGGGCAGACCAGACCCGGCGACTGACGCCAATGGCCATCAACAACTGCGAAGCTTAATCAGAAGATATCTGCCGCCCTGCGCGGCTTGCAACTCAGGCGCGTCGGCCGCCGGAGACGGAGGTGCTCAAGGTGTGCGAGCGTCGGCGCGGCAACATCGGCTCCATGGGTGGGCGCTGCCCTTGCCGATGGCTGAGGACGCGCGCTTCCGGTTCAGAGAGAAAAAAACCCAGGGTGGAATCAACAATCAGCTCGAGCACCTCGTGCGACAGGGTCACCGTCCAGTCACCGAGATCCGTAAATACAAAGCCCACAGGAATCTCAGCGGCGTTAATGGCGCAGTAGCTGAGGGCAGCATTGATACGCGGTCGATCGACGAGGAACAGAGCCGCATCGGCCCGCAGCGCTTCCGCTTCGATGACGTCAGGCTGACCCGGCAAATGCTCACGGCGGTGGAGTTTGCAATAGAAACCGGAACCCCAGATCGGCATGTAGTCTTCGACGACCTGACGATTCACCGCTCGCAGAGCGAGGCGAACATCCCGATCATCGATCTCGCTGAAGTTGATGATCGCCAGATCTGGCAGGGCCATAGGGTTTCCGGAATAGTCGATGCGAGAATGCATTTTCCGTCATGATCGCTCCCCGGGAAGTGCAATCCTGCACACCGATCTTGGTAATCTAGGCCCGGATCGGAAACCAGGTGCGCGTCAGTCCATGCAGGAAGTCAGGTAAATGGAACAACGGGTTGCGCCAACAACCCTCACCCGCGTCGCATCGCTGGGGGAGCTTCCGCCGGGCGTTCTCGAACTCGTTGCCGCCGATATGAAAAGCCAGCGCTACGAGCGCGGCGAAACGGTGCTGCGCCACA
Source organism: Pseudomonadota bacterium (assembly GCA_039180365.1). Lineage (GTDB taxonomy): Bacteria > Pseudomonadota > Gammaproteobacteria > Pseudomonadales > Azotimanducaceae > SZUA-309. The sequence goes on along the minus strand of JBCDDI010000128.1, from coordinate 4,911 downwards.
ACGATACGAGCCGCGACTTCTACATCATCATCAGCGGCAGCGTGCGCGTCAGCCTGGTTGGGACCACGGGCCGCACCATCACCTACGACGTCCTGCCCGCCGGAGAAATGTTCGGTGAAGTGTCTGCCGTGGACGGCAACGGACGCAGCGCCACCGTGGTCGCCGAGGAAGAAGCGGTCCTCGGACGCCTGTCTTCAGCAAGGTTCCTCGAGCTCGCCTCTCATTCGCCGGAGTTTGCGCTGGTGATTCTGAAGCGCCTTGCCCGCCTCAACCGGCGCCTCACTAACCGGCTCTTCGAGTACCACGCCTACGACGTGCGCGGTCGCGTTTATCTGGAACTGCTGCGGCTTTCGGAAGGCAAAGAAGGTGAGGCGATTTCGATCACAGACCGGGACATGGCCAGCCGGGTTGGCACCACTCGGGAAAACGTCTCGAGAATCCACGGTGTGCTCCGGGACGACGGTCTCATCAGCCGGGACAAGTCCCGGCTTAAGGTCCTCGACCGGGCGCGCATCGAAGCCCTGCTTCCTGACTGCGAGTTCGGCTGACGAGGCCGGGGCTTAAGGCGCCGGGCAAGCGCCTTAAGCCGGCCGCTACATCCAGGTTTCAGCCTCTCTCGCGGTCATGGGCATGCTGTAGTAGGCGCCCTGCACCTCGTTGCAGTTCTGATCCATAAGCAGCTGTACCTGCTCATCGGTCTCCACACCTTCGGCCACGACGTTGAGGCTCAGAATATGTGAGAGCGTAATGATCCCCGAGGTGATCGCCGCGCTGTTCCAGTCGCCGGTGATGTTGCGGATAAAGGAACGGTCAATCTTCACCGTATCGATGGGCATACGCTGCAGATAGCTCAAGGATGAATAGCCTGTGCCGAAGTCATCGAGGGACACCTTCACCCCGACGGAGCGCAGGTTTTCGAGCACTTTCGTCGACGTATCCAGATCTTCGATAACGGCACCTTCCGTGATCTCGAACTCCAGATTGCGCGGCGGCACTTCGTACTCAAGGAGCTGCTCGGTGACGAAGTTCGCAAAGTCTGTGCGCAGGAAATCCTGAGCCGAAAGATTCACAGCAATCGGCGGCGGGCTGATGCCCGCAGCCACCCAGCTGCGAATCTGTGCACAGACCTGACCCACCACCCAGCGGGTGATGTCGCTGACGATCCCAAGCTCTTCCGCCAGGGCTATGAAGCGATCCGGCGGCACCTGGCCAAGCTCTGGATCTTCCCAGCGCAACAGCGCTTCGAAGCCGGTCACCTTGCTCGTCTCGAGTGAGATCTTAGGCTGGAACAGGAGCTTAAAGGCACCGTCTGCCACGGCTCCGCGCAGACGACTCTCCAGCGCGAAGCGATCGGCAATCTGCTCGTTCAACGATTGGGCAAAAAATCCGAGCTGTCCGAGGCGGTGCTCCGGGGTGAAGGTCAAGGCCGAGACGGCGTTGCGAACGAGCAGCTCGTCCTCCGTGCCGTCTTCGGGATAGAGGCTGATACCGACCTTTGGAGCCGGCGTGATCCGGTGTTCGCCAATCTCCATCGGTTCGGCAATGGCGTCGAGAAGCCGCTGCACAATCCCGGTGACGTCCTGAATGTGCAGGAACTCCGAGAGCAGCACCAGAAAACGATCGCCTTCGAGACGAGTCAGCATGCGCTCGTCCGGCAGCGGCACCATCGTTGGCGCCTGGCCAACCACATCGTAGCTTCGAAGCTCCCGAACCATCCGTCGACTCGCCTCAGTGAGGAGCGCCTGAATACCCTCCTGGTCGAGCACCCCCTGCAGACGTCCGAGGCTTTTCAGGTCGACGGCAAGGACCGCAAGCCTGCGCCCATAGCGTTCTGCATGCCTGAGCTGAAACGCCAGATAGCGCTGAAAGAACTCGAAGTTCGGCAGATCCGTAAGGCGGTCGTAGTAGGCCAGTCGATCCAGCTCAGCACGAACCTCCTTGAGCTCCGAGCGCTGCGCCGCAAGCACCGTCGCCGTGTCCGCAAGGCGGTTCAAGCGCATCGTCAGGAGACTGTCGCTGACCGGTCGAAAGACAAAGTCGATGAGCGGGTTAGCACGAAGCTCAGGACTGAACGCCTCCATCTCCGCCTCATCGATTTTGAGCACACACGCGTCTCCGGAATCGCTGGCTTCCTGCACCTGCGCCACGAGCGCCTGGAGGTCTGACTCGACGCTCGAGTCCAGAACCAGCAGCTTCGGCGGCCTGGCTGCGGGCCCTTTGCGTTGTATCTGTGCGCCTATCTGCGCGCCAAGGCGATCCGATGCGAGTTCCACGCCGCTTACTCCTCGTCCTCTCGTTCGTCGTCGTCTTCTCGATCGTCCTCCCGATCGCCGTCGTCGTCATAGTCGTCGGCAAACACTTCCGCTCGCACCACTTCACCGTCGTCGTCGTAGCGCAGCGTCATGCGATCACCGGCCTTCATACGAAAACGCAGCTTCCAGGTGGCAATCGCCTCGCCGTTGTAGAACGCTTCGCGAGCGCCGAACACGCCAGCTTGGCGCTGCTGCAGGAGCTTCGGTACATCCCACCAGCGGAATTCCTCAATGATCGCGCGCAGGATCTGGCGCAGCTCGGCGTCGCGGCGCACCTTTCGCGCCCGGAGCACGCCATCGATGCGCTCAACGACGAGGCTGACCGCATCGTGGGTGCCAAGGGTATCCGGCGACAGCCAGCGATAGCCGTCGCGATCGTCGCGCAGGGTGGTGCGCTCATCGAGCTGCACGGTCACACCGCCTACGGTGATTGCTGTGCCATCACCGTGGACGGCTTCGATCGCACCGTCGACGCGGAAGCGCTCGTCGCCCTCCATGCGCAGCTCGCTGACCTGGAACTCGCCGCTTGGACGCAGGGCCCCTGTCACCGTGACCCGACGCCCGGCGACGAGACCGGCAGACAGCGCCTCGTCGAGTAGCAGCGCGTGGTCGCGAATCTTCCAGATCCCGGCGTCGTTGCTCAGGACACCCTGAATGGTGCCCGGCAGATCACTGACGTCCCCATCCGCCTGGCGAACGAGGCGGGTGGCGGTGAGTGCGCCTGGCGACTGCGGGCTGCCGTCGTATTCCCCCAGCGCGTGAACCCATTCCCCCACTTTGAGGGCCTCGCCGTTCGGCGCGCTGCCAGCGCTCGACGCATCGATGGTGACGCCGCCAATGCTGAGCCTGTCGCCTTCGACGCTGTCGATGCGGCCGGAAAGCACCTGCTCCGGACGAGCGGTTACATCTACCGCGCTTGCCAGGAGGATGCCGTCAGGCAACCATTCGGCGCTGATGGCCACCGGCATTCCGGCTGCCAGGCTGTCGATGTCGGCGCCATGGATCCAGGTAACGGCATCTGTGCGAACCCGCTGCCCGAGCACTTCAAGCTCCAGGATCTGCATGTCTTCGTCCACAACGGTGACCGCTTCCAAGGTGCCTGCCAGGGTGTCGTAGTAGTCCATGGACCAGGCTTCCAGGGTGTCCCCATCGGCACGGTAGCGGACGTGGTAGCCAACCTTGAGATCGGACTCCAGGGCCTGACGACCATTCAGTCGGATGATGGCGTTATCGGTCTGGTAGTGAACGCCGTCGATAACGACGCTTCGGAATGAGGCGACGATGCCTGACCCGCCCACGCCATCGGCCCAACCATAGCTGCCAAGGCCGGCAGCCGCGGTTGCGAGCACAAGGCCTGTCAGGATTCTCGCTAACGGTTTCATGTACATCTCCATCGCCTGGCTCATTCCTTTCCGAGCTCTGACGACCAGGTTTCAACTTCGTAAACGCCGAGTCCCAACCTCATTGTTGGCTCGTCTGCGGTCGCGGTGGCTTTCTTTTCGGCCAGCCAGCGATCCAATTCCTCGAGGGTTCGCTGCCCCCAACGGGCAGATAAGGAGCGAAAGTCCTCCAGGTAGCGGGTTGGCACATCGTCATAGATGACCTGCCGCTGAAAACGCGCATGCTCACGCTGGTGAGTCATGTTGTGATCAAAGGTATTCAGTAGATCCTCGACGTGTGCACCGAGGTAGCCGAGCAGTTCCTGGGATCCGCCCTCGGGGACATAACCGCGCGAAAGGAGCGTCAGCCTTTTGTCAGTCTCCTCCCGGAGCACGCCGATGCGGATGAGCTCATCGGCCACCGCCCGCGCGGGCATGTCGCCGCTGTGCCTGCGCACGAGTTCACTGAAACTCTTCTCTCCGAGGAACGGCAGCGGCGCGGGATCACCTTTCTCGTCCTGGAAGTCGTCCTCCCGCACCCAGGCAGAAAGGACCCGCTCCGCCCGATTGTGCGGCACAACCGCAGGGTCTGTGCCGCTGACCGGCAGCTTCAACTGCCGCGCCACTTCTTTCCGATTCAGTCCGGTCAGCACGCCAATCCGGGAAGTCGTCTGCTTTTTGCCCTCAAGGACAAAGTCCTTCTCGGCAACGTCCACATAAACCCGGCGGGCAATGTCCTCAAAGGCTTCAACCGTCATGCCCTGGCGCAAAAGCATGCGCACCAGTGGCCGGAGCAGTCGGAACAGCGCTTCAACGAGCGCTTGCTGTGCCATGGCCCAGTGCCTATTTGGCCATGAGTTTGATGAGGCGGGAGTGGATCATGTCGTCCAGGTGGACAATCTCCCGCGCCGAAGGGTCGTAGCTCTTCAGCCTGAGCTTCCGAAGCCCCTGCAGCTGTCGGATCTCTTCCATGAGCGCGAAGCTCGGGCAGCTCGTACAGACCTCTCGTTCTATGCGACTCAGTGCTTTCATCCTGTCCTCCCGCGAGTGTGTCCTCGCTCTTACTGCTTCGTCTCTCTGCCGGTGTGTCTTGCCGGACTCTCTTGCCGGACTTTTACCGGTCTCTCTTGCCGGGTTTTCCCCGGTCTCTCTTTGCCGGGTTTTCCCCGGTCTCTCTTGCCGGGTTTTCCCCGGTCTCTCTTGCCGGGTTTTCCCCGGTC
>JBCDDI010000127.1:0-8081 GCA_039180365.1 Pseudomonadota bacterium | reverse complement strand
GGTGGAAGCCGCCTTTGCCCCATCGAACGCCCTCAGCCTGAACCTGGTCACCGTGCCGGCGGAAGCGGAGTTCCTTGACAAGCTGGCGGGGGTCTCGGATCCGGAGGCCAAACGTAAAGCCATCGGCAACACTTTCATCGATGTCTTTGACCGTGAAGCGCACCGCATCGAGGGCGTGGCCTGGCTTGCTCAGGGCACGATCTATCCGGATGTGATTGAGTCTGCCGCCAGCCAGCACGGTAAGGCGCACGTGATCAAATCACACCACAACGTCGGTGGTTTGCCCGAGCGGATGAAGCTGAAACTGGTAGAGCCGCTGCGCGAACTGTTTAAGGACGAGGTCCGGGCCATCGGCCTGCATCTGGGTTTGCCGCGCTCGCTCATCTTCCGTCATCCGTTCCCGGGGCCGGGCCTTGGCGTGCGTATTCTGGGTGAGGTCACCGAGGACAAAGCCGACGTGCTCCGCGAGGCGGACGCCATTTTTCTTGAGGAGCTGCGTCGCGCCGATCTTTATGACAGCGTCAGTCAGGCCTTTGCGGTTTATCTGCCTGTGAAGTCCGTGGGCGTTGTGGGTGATGCCCGCCGCTATGCGGATGTGATTGCGCTGCGGGCCGTTGAGACCATCGACTTCATGACCGCGCGCTGGGCCCATCTGCCCTACGAGTTCATCGAGCGGGTGTCCAATCGCATCATCAATGAGATCTCGGCGGTCTCCCGGGTGGTCTACGACGTGTCCAGCAAACCGCCGGCTACGATTGAGTGGGAATGACAGACCCAGCGCCTTCCACGAGCGAGCACGAAGGCTGGATGCTCGAAGCCCTGGCGCTTGCCGATCAGGCTGAAGCTGCAGGGGAAGTGCCGGTGGGTGCGGTGCTTGTGGATTCCGCGGGAAAGGTCCTTGGCCGCGGGCAGAACAGTCCCGTCGGCAGCCACGACCCCACGGCCCACGCCGAAATCCTTGCGCTGCGGGCCGCCGCCCTCGCGACCGGCAACTATCGTCTGCCGGGAACAACGCTCTATGTGACCGTCGAACCCTGCACCATGTGTGCCGGAGCGCTGATTCATGCGCGGGTGGCGAGGGTTGTGTTCGGAGCTCGGGAACCGAAAGGTGGCGCTATCGTCAGCCGCACCCTGGGTGATGGTTCGAGTCCGCTGTCCGGGCTCAACCATCGTCTCGAAATTGTCGAAGGGGTGCTGGCCGAGGCTTGTGCAGAACGGCTGCAGCGTTTCTTTGCCGCCCGGCGCGGCGTTAACTAGCCGCTTGGGTGGACAGTGGTCCGTGAAAATTCAGCTTGCTGACGAAAACGTACTGGCGAGGTAGAGGAGAGGTTTAGGAGTGCCATGGAGATTCTGATTCTCGAGGGCCCGCCCGCGTTGGCGACCTTTGCGCTTGAGAAAACGGCGACGCAGCTGAAGGCGGCTGGTGCTACCGGGATTCGAGGCCTTTACGCCCGCTTCGTCCATCTGCTGGCGATCGAGGCGCCCCTCAGCGATCTCGAGGCTGAACGAGCAAGCGCGCTCCTGCGCTACGGTCCCGAACAGGGATTGCCGCGCCCCTGCGGCGATCCCGTCGGTGTTGTACTGCCACGGCTCGGCACCATTTCACCCTGGTCGAGTAAGGCGTCGGATATCTTCTCAATCTGTGGTCTTACCAAAGTGGCCCGGGTTGAGCGCGGCGTGCGCTGGTTTGTCGAGCTCGAGGCTGGGGCCAGTCCCTTGCAGGAGCAGATCCTGGCGGAGCTTTTCGACCGCATGACAGAGCGGCTGGTCACGGAGGAGTCTTTCTCTTCTGTCTTCGAAAACCTCGAACCAGCGCCGCTCAGCACCGTCCCGCTCCTTGCCGAGGGCCCGACAGCCTTAACGGCGGCCAATGAAGCGCTCGGCCTTGCGCTGTCCCCGGACGAAATTGATTATCTCGCCAGCGCCTACGGTGAGCTCAATCGGGATCCCACGGACGTCGAACTCATGATGTTTGCGCAGGCGAACTCTGAGCACTGCCGACACAAAATCTTCAACGCCAGCTGGGAACTCGGCGGCGTTGCGCAGACCCGCTCGCTCTTCGAGATGATTCGCAACACCCATGCGCAGATCAACGGCGAAGGCATTCTGAGCGCCTACGCGGACAATGCTGCCGTCATTGAAGGGCCAACGGTCCCGCGTTTTCTGCTTGACCCGGGTGACCACGTCTACCGCTATGAAGACGAGCCAGCCCACGTGCTCATGAAGGTGGAGACGCACAATCATCCGACAGCCATCGCGCCCTATCCGGGCGCGGCTACCGGGTCCGGCGGCGAAATTCGTGACGAAGGTGCGGTCGGTCGAGGCTCCAAGCCAAAGGCGGGGCTGACGGGTTTTACCACCTCACATCTGAATCTGCCCGGCGACCGGCAGCCCTGGGAGCTCGATACCGGCAAACCGGGCCGCATGGTCGATGCCTTAACGATCATGCTGGAAGGGCCCATCGGCGCAGCAGGCTTTAACAACGAATTCGGTCGCCCAGCCTTAAACGGCTACTTCCGGACCTTCGAGGCAGCAGCCGATGCACCCGGACGGGTCTGGGGCTATCACAAGCCGGTCATGATCGCCGGCGGTGTTGGCAACGTGCGGGCGGAACACGTACATGCCGAGAACTTCCAACCCGGCACGCGTCTTGTTGTGCTTGGCGGGCCGGCGATGCTGATCGGTCTCGGCGGTGGTGCAGCGTCCAGCATGGCGAGCGGGGAGAGTTCCTCGGACCTCGATTTCGCCTCCGTGCAGCGCGACAACGCAGAGATGGAAAGACGCTGCCAGGAAGTGATTGACGCCTGCACGGCCCTTGGGAGCGAGAACCCCATTCTGCTGATTCATGACGTTGGTGCCGGGGGGCTGTCGAACGCGTTGCCGGAGCTGGTGAAGGACGCCGGTATGGGCGGACGCATCAACCTGCGTGCTGTCCCCAACGCGGATCCAGGCATGGCACCGCATGAGATCTGGTGTAACGAAGCGCAGGAACGCTACGTCCTCGGGATCGACGCCGATCGCATCGATCGTTTTGAAGCGATCTGCACCCGCGAACGGTGCCCTTACGCGGTGGTGGGGGAAGCCACGGAAGAGCAGCATCTTGCCGTCCGTGATGCGGTCTTCGACAACCTGCCGGTGGATCTGCCGCTCTCCGTGCTCTTCGGCAAACCGCCGAAAATGACGCGTCGCTTTGAGGCGGAGGTTTTGCCTCGACGGGCGTTCAGGACCGCGGATCTTGAGCTGAGTGAAGCCATCGATCGGGTACTGCGTTTCCCCGCCGTGGCGAGCAAGCAGTTCCTGATCACCATCGGCGATCGGAGCATCACGGGACTCGTGGCTCAAGAGCAGCTTGTTGGTCCCTGGCAGGTGCCCGTGGCCGACCTGGCGGTGACCCTTTCCGGTTATCAGGGCTACACCGGCGAGGCCTTTGCCATGGGTGAGCGCTCACCGGCGGCGCTGCTTGATCCCGCTGCGTCGGCGCGCATGGCCGTCGGGGAGGCGCTCAGCAACATTGCCGCGGCCGCCATACCTGAACTGCGCCGAGTGGTGCTGTCTGCTAACTGGATGGCCGCCACGGGCGAGAATGCTCAGGAACAGGCACTCTATGAAGCCGTCCAGGCCGTTGGTATGGAACTCTGTCCTGCCCTCGGCATTGCCATTCCCGTTGGTAAAGACAGCCTGTCTATGCGCACCCGCTGGGAAGATCGGGAAGTTGTCTCGCCCCTGACGCTGATCGTATCGGCCTTTGCTCCGGTGGCGGACATCCGCCGCACGCTGACGCCCGAGCTGCAGGCCGCTGAAGATACCGTGCTCGTGCTCCTCGACCTCGGCGCCGGGAAAAACCGTCTCGGTGCCAGTGCGCTCCTCCAGTGTTACAGCGCCCTCGGCGAGGCGACGCCTGATCTCGATGATCCGGACGCCTTTGTGCGGTTCTTCAAAGGTATCCAACGCCTCTCAGCGGACGGTCGGCTGCTCGCCTATCACGACCGCTCGGATGGCGGGCTGCTGGTGACGCTCCTGGAAATGGCTTTTGCGGGTCGTTCCGGTCTGGATGTGGAACTGCCCCCCGGTGACCCCTTTGCCATGCTCTTTGCTGAGGAACTCGGAGCGGTGCTGCAGATCCGCCGGAGCGACCTTAAGGAGCTCGACGCTCTGGATGTGCGCTGGCAGGTTGTGGCAGAGCTTCGAGAAGATGAGGTCATCAACATCACCCAGAACGGTGAACTCATCTATTCGAGCCTGCGTGCCACCCTTCAGCAGCGCTGGGCGGAGACCAGCTATCGCATGCAGCGCCTGCGCGACAATCCGCGCTGCGCCGACGAGGAGTTCGAGACCATTGCTCTCGATGACCCCGGTTTCAGCAGCCACCTCACCTATGAGCCGGGTCGGAGCTTTCACATTGGCACGGAGCGACCGGCCGTGGCGGTGCTGCGGGAGCAGGGCGTAAACGGCCAGATCGAGATGGCGGCCGTCTTTGAACGGGCGGGTTTCAAGCCTGTGGACGTGCACATGAGCGATCTCCTTGATGGACGCGTGGCTCTCGAAGATTTTCCAGCGCTCGTCGCCTGTGGCGGCTTCTCCTACGGAGACGTGCTCGGCGGCGGTGGCGGCTGGGCGAAGAGCGTACTTTTTCATGAAGCGCTCCGAGACGACTTTGCCGCTTACTTTCAAAGCGACCGGCTGGTGCTTGGGGTTTGCAACGGCTGTCAGATGCTGGCACAGCTGAAGTCGCTGATTCCCGGCGCGGAGGATTGGCCGCGTTTCGTGCGCAACGCCTCGGAACAGTTTGAGGGTCGAACGGTGCTGCTGCGCATCAACGACTCCGCCACACCCTGGCTCGAAGGTATGGCCGGCAGCATCCTGCCGGTGGCGGTGGCCCATGGGGAAGGGCGCGCCGAGTTCGACAGCAGCGAGTCCCGCGAGCGATTCTGGTCCGAGGAAGGACCTGTGCTGCAATACGTGGACAATCAGCACCAGCCTACGGAGCGTTACCCCGCTAACCCGAACGGCGCCGAGCAGGGCCTCGCCGGGGTTATGGCCGCGGACGGTCGGGTCCTTGCGATGATGCCGCATCCGGAGCGGGTCTTCCGGGTCTGGCAGAACGCCTGGCGGGATGAGTCCTGGGGCGAAGAAGATGGCCCCTGGCTGCGACTCTTTCAGAACGCCCGCGAGGCCTTGCGCTGAAGAGTTGCTCTTCCTCCAGCGGTCAGCGGAAGCTTGCGGGATCCCGGTCGACGATGATGTCCCGGCTCCGCACGGGATAAACGCCAGCGCCGCGGTCGGCGAAGAAGTGCTCGAGGGTTTCCCGGATCACCGGGAAAGCAAGATCATCCCAGGGAATGTCGGCTTCTTCGAACAGGGCGACATCCCGGGACTCGAAGCCCGGTGCAAAGTCAGGTTTCGCAAGTTCTGCGCGGTAGAAGAGGTAAACCTGGGAGATGTGCGGCAGACTGAAGACCGTGTAGAGATCCAGGTTCACCACCTCGGCGTTGGCCTCCTCGAAGGTTTCCCGGGCCGCTCCAGCGATGATGGTTTCGTTGTTCTCAAGAAAACCGGCCGGTAACGTCCAGTAGCCATCTCTCGGCGCAATGGCCCGTTGACAAAGCAGCACACGGTCTTCGAAAACGGGCAGGCAGCCTGCAACAATACGCGGGTTGATGTAGTGCACGGCGCCGCAGTTGTCACAGACGAATCGCTCGCGGTTGTCCCCGGCGGGGATTTTTAAGGTGACGGGGCCGCCGCAGTAGCTGCAGAACTTCACTGGTCGTTCCCTGACTGGAAAGCTGTGAGTTTAGCTTAATGGGTTCAATCGGGATGGGAGGCGGTTCAAAGGGCGGGATCGGTGGGTGGTTTTCTGCTCTACGCGCCGGCCCGGAGGGCCGGAGCGGGAGTGGCAGAAAACCCACGCGCATCTTCCACCCGCAACCAGCTAATCAGGCCGACCCGCTAACGCCGCGGGAACGGCACAACATTGTCCACGATCGAATCCACTCTCGGAGCGACTTCAACCGTCTCTTCCTCCGCGGGTGTCACAAAAGACGCATGCAGGTCCGCCAGGGACCGGCACATCATTTCAGAGATACGAATGGTTGCGGCCAACGGCGTCGGCGCGCGGCGTCGCTCCAGATCAACACGAAACTGCAGCCCCTCAAGGCGGCGTCGGGAATCTTCGCTGCTGGCAGTGGCGATGACGGCGTTCGTTAACGAACGACGCAACGTCTCGAGTCCTTCCGGATCGTTGCGAGCCATATCCACCAGCACTTCAAAGGCTGGCAGGCGGGTAGTCATTGAGACCCTTGTTGTTGTTGCTCGCTCGGTTTTGGGTTCTGGTGTTTCCTCAACCCCAGCAGATACTATGCCCAATTCCCGGGAGGAGCCGGAAGCGCCACATGTAATCAACATGTGAAGCTGTGAAACGGTCGCTTGCCCACAACCGCCGAACCATCGGAAGAGGAGAAAACCGTGCTCTATCAACTGGACGACCGCCGCGTGTTGGCCGAAAGCGAGGAATACTGGGTTGCGGACAGCGCCATGGTCATGGGTTCGGTGCTTCTGAAAAAGGGCGCGAGCGTCTGGTTCAATGCGGTACTGCGTGGCGACACGGAACTGATCACCGTCGGCGAAAACTCGAACGTTCAGGACGGCTCTGTGCTGCATACAGATCCCGGTTGCCCCCTTGTGATCGGCACCAATGTGACCATCGGCCACAAGGTCATGCTTCACGGCTGTGAGATTGGTGACAACTCGCTGGTGGGGATTAACGCTGTGGTGTTAAACCGCGTGAAGATCGGCAAAAACTGCCTCATCGGCGCCAACGCGCTGATCACTGAGGGGAAAGAGATTCCAGACAATTCCATGGTCATGGGGTCGCCGGGCAAGATCGTTCGCGAACTGAGCGAGCAGGAGATCGCCGGGCTGAAGATGAGTGCCGTGCACTACTGGGAAAACGCGAATCGCTTCCGCCTCGGGCTGAAAGCACAGGCAGCGGCGGACATTGCCGGCTCATGAGCACGCTGGACGGCATCGGCACACCGGCGTCGTCGAGTGCGACGAAGGTTATGCTGCTGGGTTCCGGCGAGCTTGGTAAAGAAGTCGTTATCGAGCTGCAGCGCCTCGGCGTTGAGGTCATCGCCGTCGATCGCTATGAAAACGCACCGGCCATGCAGGTGGCGCATCGTCGGTATGTGATCAACATGCTGGATGGAGAAGCGCTGGCCGCCGTGATCGCCGCCGAAGCGCCGGATCTTGTCGTCCCGGAAATTGAAGCCATCGCCACGGATACCCTCGTCGAGCTTGAAGCTCGGGGGCTTAAGGTGATCCCGACAGCACAAGCAGCGCGACTGACCATGAATCGCGAGGGAATTCGAAGGCTTGCGGCCGAAGAACTTGGCGTGCGCACCTCGCCCTATCGCTTTGCTGCGACGCGGGAAGAGTACGACGCGGCGGTGGCCGCTATCGGCACCCCCTGCGTGGTGAAACCTGTTATGAGCTCTTCCGGGAAAGGACAGTCCACGGTGCGAGATGCAGTCGAAGCCGGAGCTGCCTGGGATTATGCCCAGGCGGGGGCTCGGGGTGGGGCGGACAAAGTGATCGTGGAGGGTTTTGTTCCCTTTGATTATGAGATCACCTTACTCACGGTCCGGCATCGTGAGGGTACGGCCTTCTGCGAGCCCATTGGCCATCGCCAGGAGCGGGGCGACTACCGCGAATCCTGGCAGCCGCAGGCCATGAGTGAGGCTGCCCTCGCAGAGGCCCGGGCAATCGCCGCCAGCGTCACGGCAGCACTTGGAGGATGGGGGCTTTTTGGCGTCGAGTTTGGTATGGCACTGGATTTGGTGGCTTTTGGTTGCTCGTGCTCGGCTTAGTATTTACCAACTACTTTTACACCCCAGCCAACTGCTTTGATGGTCGTCACAATGGGACTGAAAGCGGAGTAGACTGTGGTGGTAACTGCGTCCGGATTTGTGCCTTAGCCGTGGAGCAGCCAGTGGTGCAGTGGGCTCAGAGTTTTCGGGTAGCGGAGGGGCAGTATAACGCCGTTGCCTATATCGAAAATCGTAATGTTATCGCCGCTTCACCAG
>JBCDDI010000126.1:0-8152 GCA_039180365.1 Pseudomonadota bacterium | reverse complement strand
CGACACTCGCGATCCTCGGCTACGGCGTGCAGGCCGAATCCCATCTGACTGCCATGGCGAAGGTGCGAAAGTTACGAGAGGTGCGAGTCTGGGGTCCGAAGCTAGAACGGGCTGAGGCCTTTGCTGCTCAACACGACGTGGGCGTTCCCATTCACGCCGTTCGAGGCGCCGAGGAAGCTGTCCGCGGAGGCGATCTGATCTGCGCGGTTTCCGCGAGTCAGGAACCGATCATCGAAGCTGCCTGGGTGTCCCCCGGAGCGCACATCAACCTTGTCGGGGCCCACGCACCGACGCAGCGCGAAGCCAGCGGCGCGCTCATGGGCCGGGGCCGTGTCTTCACGGAGATCACTGCCTTTGCGCTGGAAGAAGCCGGTGACATCCTGCTCGCGCGTGACGAGGGAGCGCTATCGGCCGATGACTTAACGGAGATCGGAGCGGTACTGGGGGGCGACGCACCGGGGCGACGAAGCGAGCAGGAGATCACCATCTACAAAAGTCTGGGCAATACGGCCCAGGATCTGGCCGCTGCTCGAGTCGTCCACGAAATCGGTCGCGCTTAACGCCTAACCTTGCAGGTGCCCGATCTGCACGCGCTGCCGGAGCTCCGTCTGATTGTGCGGCGTGTCGAAGCCGATCATCTCGCCGTAGGCACTCCGATGGACGAAGTCCACTTCCTGCACACCCCGCTCCGCCAACGCCTTGAACGCCGCATAGCGGCTTCGATAGCGGGCCGTGTCACGCCCGTCGAGCACCGGCAGGAGCCGCTCGCCGAAGCGCTGAAACACGAGATAGATGACCGGGTCCACGGCATGGACTTCGATCACCGCTACGCCACCGCTTTTCAGCAACGACTCGAGTTCCTTCAGGGTCACAGCCTGCTCCATTTCACGATGACTTCACCATCGGCCGCCTACCGTGAAATGGTCGTAAAACGTTAAGTCTTGGCCCCGGCCTCCACCCCGGAAATGATCAGACGTCTAGGCATTATTGGCGATCTACACGGCGAGCATCAGCGTCTTGAGGCGCTCCTCGACTGGTTCGCGGGATCCGCGGTGGACGCCGTTGTCTGCACCGGTGATGTCGCCGACGGCCGCGGCTGTATCAATCGGTCCTGCGAGCTGCTCGCGTCGGCGGGTGTGACAACCGTCGCCGGCAATCACGACCGCTGGCTCTTAAACGACAAGGTCAGACACCTCGACGACGCCCACAGCCGCGACGAACTCACCGCGGACGCAGCGGCGTATCTGGCAGCGCTGCCGCGCTGGCGCGAGCTGGATACGATCCACGGGCGCCTGCTGCTCTGCCACGGCGTGTTGGACAACGACATGGCGCGGGTCTGGCCGGGCCGTTCGCCGGACCATCAGGATGAGATCCGCCGCTCGGAGGAACTCGATGGGATCCTTGAACGGGGCGAACATCGCTACCTCGTAAACGGCCACATGCACTTCCGCATTCTGGTCGACTTCGAAGCACTCACGCTGCTGAACGCGGGCACGGTTAAAGGCCCACACGCTGGTGTCTCGATCATGGATTTCGCCGGTGGTTCCGTGAGCGCTTATTCCATTGCTGATGAAGGCACGCCGAAACGACTGATCGAACGATCTCTCGACCCAGCGCCGGAAAAGCGCCGCGTCTGGCGGCATACGGCTGAATTCGACGGCGACTGGGCACCGGCTACGCTCTACGCATCCGAGGGTGCGGCCTGAACTGAAACCTGCGCCGGCGGCGGCCTGCTCCGGCGACTCCCTTTTTGACTCTGACCATTTACTCTGCTTGCCAGCAGACCACGGCTGACAAACAGCCGCACGGTTCCAGGAGGACCCGCTATGTATCATCTGACGGAGGCCTACCTCATGGCCACCTACCTCTGCCTGCTGGCAGCCTATCTGGGCGCTCTTGTGTTCGGCAGTTCTGTCGTCGCACCACTGCTCATCCGTGTGCTCGGAATGGACGCAAGCGCCCCCGTGCTGCGCGCATACTGGCCCGCCTACCACCGCTTCGCCGTGATTGCTGGCCTGTCCTTCACCGTGATTGCAGCGGCCATGCTGCCCCTGAGTGCCCTCCCGATCACCTACACAAGTCTGGTCGTTGCCCTGGCGGGCTTGATGACCGCGCTCTTCTTCATGGGTATGCAGCTGATCCCCGCGATTAATCGAGCCCGGGATGCCGGTGCGGACGCGCAATTTCAGCGCTATCACCGCCTGGATGTCGCCCTCGTTGGCCTGGGCATGCTGGCCGGAGTCCTGTTGCTGGTTTCGCTGGTCTACGTCCTGCCCGGACAATTCACCTTCTGGCCGAGCGCCGACCTCAGCATGCCGCACCCGCACATGAATCCGCATGGGAGCCCGGAAGCGGAAGCAGCAGCAACCGGCGGCATCATTCTCTAAGGCAGGTTCGCGACGGGAAAGTGGGAAAGCCTCAGACGTCCCGCGTCCGGCGCGTGCCGGGGGCCGGCGGTGTCTCCGGCGGTCCCGCAAAACACTGAGCTTTGGCCATCCAGTCGCTGGCGTTAGCGCCGGTTACTTCCAGTGTTGTGTCAGCGATATTCCGCACCTGGGTGACCACCTGACAGAAGTCCTCTGCGGGACCTTCGATAAGCTCTGTTTCGCTGGGCTCGTTATAGGTCCAGACAGCACCGGACGGCGCCGTCAGCCGGAGATGGGGACGCGGCTCCGGCGCTGTTTTCCCACGAACGGCATAGGTCCAGCCGTAGGTGTTGTTACCGAGGACAACGATGTTCTGGATGCGATCGGCGTTTTCGCGAACCACGCCGAGTTCATCGTAAACCTCCTGACCGTGCGCCCAGGTTTCCATGAGGCGGGCCGTGATCGATGACCGGGCGCTCATGCTCGGACCCGCCCACTTCAGTCGCAGGGAGGGGTCCGCCTTCGCAAAGCGACCGGCCATGGCCTGATAGAAACTGCGCCAGCTTTCCAGCAGCTCCTGACCCGCAAGCCCATCAAGGTACTCACGTTCGAAGTCCCGAATGTGCTTCATGCCGTCGCCGAGGCTTGCAAAGAAGGCATCAAAACCCGCCTCGTCCGTCAACGACAGATCGGCGGCGTGGTTCCAGACATGCAGATGTCGGATGACGTTGTTCAGGGTCCAACCCTTGAAAGCCGTCGGTCGCTCAAAGGCGGCTTCGTCCAGATCAACGAGCAGCGCGTGCAACGCTTCGCTCTCGGCCAGAAAGTCCTGTGCCTGTTCCATGGGTGCTCCCTCCTTAAGTCTCTTCGGCCGGTTCAATTTCAAGAATGCGGGTGTCTGCGGCGATCTGCGTACCCGGTGCGGCAGAGATACGCTTCACAATGCCATCGACCGCAGCAAGAATCTCGTGCTGCATCTTCATGGCCTCGAGCACGGCGAGCCTGTCCCCGCGGGCAACAGAATCCCCCTCGGCAACAAGTATCTCGAGCAGCTGCCCGTGCATGGGCGCGTTAACGAGGCCATCGCCGCCAGCTTCCTCTTCAGCCGCACCAAGCGCCGCATAGTCGCAGAGCGACAGCGTTCGATCAGGCAGAGCGAGATGCAGTCTGCCGCCGGCTTCCAGCCAGAAGCTCAGCGCCAGATGAGCACCATCGAGCGTCAACCGGGCCGCACTATCGCCGAGCACATCAACGCTGGCTTTGAAGGATTCGCCTTCCACTTCGATCTCATAGGCACCCGCTTCATCGGGGCGGACCACAACCGACGTCATGGCGTCTCCCTGCGGATAGCGGCGCATGGTCGCAAGGTCTCTGGCGCTGGCGAAGTCCATGAGCTCGGGACTGACCGCGCTCTCCCGGGCCGCTGCACGCTGGCCGAGGGCGTGTTCCAGGGCACCGGCCACCGCAAACACAGCCGCATCAGCGCTTCCGGGATTCCAGCCCGCTTCACCGTAGGTCTCGCCGATAAAAGCCGTTGTGGCCTCGCCGCGGGCGAAGGTTTCCTGACCGAGCACGTCGATCAGAAAATCGCGGTTGTTGGCCACACCAAAGAGTGCTGTCTGACCGAGCCCTTCCAGGAGTCTGCGCCGGGCCTCATCGCGGGTGTCTCCATGGGCGATCACCTTGGCGACCATGGAGTCGTAAAACGGTGAGATTTCCCCGCCGGTGGCAATACCGGCATCCACCCGAATCTCCGGACCGGCTTTAAAAAGATGAATGGGGCCGGTCGCCGGAAGAAAGTCCTGCGCCGGATCTTCTGCGTAAAGGCGCACTTCAATGGCGTGGCCTTGAAGACGGACCTCTTCCTGCCCGAGCGGGAGGGGGCGTCCTTCGGCGACGGCCAGCTGCAGGGACACGAGGTCAAGTCCGGTCACCGCTTCCGTCACAGGATGCTCCACCTGCAGACGCGTGTTCATTTCGAGAAAGTAGAACTCGCCGCTTTCGTCGAGGAGAAACTCAACGGTGCCCGCGCCTCGATAGTTGACGGCTCGTGCAGCCTCAACGGCCGCCTGCCCCATGGCGGCCCGGAGTTCTTCCGTCATCACCGGACAGGGCGCTTCTTCGACCACTTTCTGATGTCGACGCTGCACGGAACAGTCGCGCTCACCGAGGTGGATCACGCTGCCATGATTGTCCGCAAACACCTGGATCTCCACATGTCTCGGCCGAACGATGGCACGTTCAAGAATAAGATGACCGGAGCCAAAGGCGTTTTCTGCTTCCGAACGCGCGAGCTTCAAGGCGTCTGGCAAGGCAGCCTCGGTCTCCACAAGACGCATGCCGCGACCGCCGCCACCGGCCGAGGCTTTAACCATGATCGGAAAGCCAACCTCGGCGGCCGCCGCAATCAGGGCCGTGTCCGCCTGCTCTTCCCCTTCATAGCCTGGCACACAGGGCACCCCGGCTTCCAGCATGCGCCGCTTCGAGCGGGCTTTGTCGCCCATAACCTCGATGGCCCCTGTGGGCGGACCGACAAAGACAATCCCCGCCGCCTCAACCGCTCGGGCAAAGTCCGCATTCTCCGAGAGGAATCCGTAACCCGGATGAATGGCGTCCGCCTGATGCTCGAGCGCGGCCGCAATGACTGCATCCCCGCGAAGGTAGGATTCAGCCACCGGCGGCGCGCCGATGCAGACGGCCTCGTCCGCAAACTCGACGTGCGGCGCCTCGGCATCGGCCTCTGAGTAAACGGCGATGGTTCGGATGCCGGCTTCCCGTGCGGTGCGCATGACTCGAAGGGCAATCTCGCCCCGATTGGCAACGAGCAGGCTGCCGATACGCGTCTGGTTGTTTGTCATGCCGCTTCCCTCACATCCGCGCCACGCCGAAACTGTTCGGCTTAAGCTCGCGTCTGCGCGCTTCGAGGGAGGTTTCCAGGGCAAAGCCGAGCACCCGGCGCGTATCGCGGGGATCGATCACCCCGTGGTCGAGATTGCGACCAGAAGTGTAGAAGGCACTCTCCTGGCGGCCAAAGATCGCCTCAATGGCAGCTTCCTGTTCCTTCAGGGCAGCCGCGTCCACCGGCTGCCCGCGTCGCTCGGCGGCAACCTCGGCCACCTGACTCATGGTCCGCGCCGCCTGCTGCCCGCCCATAACGCCCGTGGAGGCGTTCGGCCAGGAAAAGAGAAAATCCGGCTCATAGGCATAGCCACACATGCCGTAGTTCCCGGCCCCGTAGCTTGCCCCGATGTAGAGCGCAATACGCGGGACCCGCACGTTGGTCACGGCCTGAATCATCTTCGAGCCGTGCTTGATCATGCCGGCGTGCTCGTACTCCGTGCCCACCATGTAGCCGGTGATGTTGTTCAAAAAGATGATCGGGATATCCGCCTGGTCGCAGAGCTGGAAGAAGTGCGTGGCCTTGGTGGCACCGGCGGGATCAAAAGGCCCGTTGTTGCCGATGATGCCGCAGGCAAAGCCCATGATGCTCGTCTGTACGCACACGGTCGCCGGTCCGTAACCGGCCTTGAACTCCTGGAAATCAGAGCCGTCAACAACGCGAGCGATCACTTCCCGAACGTCGTAAGGGACCGTGTAGTCCACGGGCACCACGCCGGCAATTTCCTCCGGATCATGAACCGGCGGGGCGTAGTCTCTGCGATGCGGGGGATCGAGGCGTGCATTCCAGTCGAGGCGACCGAGCACGTCGCGGGCCATGGCAACGCCCTCCGCGTCGTTCTCCGCCAGATACTCGACGGTGCCGGTCACCGCCGCATGCATCTCCGTACCACCGAGCTCCCGTTCATCGGCAACCTCCCCGGTGGCGGCGCGGACCAGGGCCGCCCCGCCGAGGGCGGCGAGGCCGTTCCGCTTCACCCCGACCACATAGTCGCTCATCCCGGGCATGTAGGCGCCACCGGCCGTCGACGGTCCGTGGAGCACAACGAGCGTTGGTATACCCCGCGCGGACAGGCGCGCCAGGTTGCGGAAGAGCTTGCCCGCATCGGCCCAGAGCTCCACCGTGTATTCCATGAGATTTGCACCCGCGCTCTCCACAAGGTGCACGAAAGGCAGCTTCAGGCGCAGGGCCATTTCCTGAGCGTTCAGGGCCGCCAGCCAACCGCCCCGCGTTGCCGCGCCGGCGCGGATACCGCTGTCGTCCGCCCAGACCATGCAGCGCACACCGCGAATGAAGCCGATACCGAGAATCACGCTGCCGCCCGGAATGCTGGACTCGGGATCTTCGTCCTCAAGAAGATAGTTCGTGAGGCTGTGTAAACGCAGAAACGGCATGCCGGGATCAAGGAGCCGCGCCAGCCGCTCTCGAGGCGGCAACTGCCCTCGGGCTTCAAAAGTTGCTGCGCGCCGGTTTGAGGCGGTAACGGCTCTCGCTTCCAGCGCTCGGAGTTCATCCACGAGCTTGAGCATGTCGGCCCGATTGCGGGCGAAGGCGTCTGACGTTGTGTCAACGCGACTCTTAAAGACGGGCATAGGTCCCCCAACTGCACTGGCGACGGTGGGGATCCCCACGATCGCTCATATCCAATGACCGAGCCGCGCAGTATATCCGTTCCAGAGCCCGGCGCCGGAACTTGCTGTCACCCTGCTACACTGCCGGCCAGGGAACGGAGCAAGCGGCCCGCTGTTCTGGGAGAAAGCAATATGTCGAACCGCTACAGGTGTTCTTTTAGCGCACTGGGCCTGCGTAGAGGCCTGGGAGGCGCCAGCACTTGAACGACCTGGTAACGACTGAGGCTGGCGTGAACCTGTGGACCACCTGCTCCGGCAACGGCGAGCCCGTGGTGCTCATCAACGGTGGACCGGGCATGGCTGACTATCTTGGTCCCGTCGCCGATCTCCTGACGCCCCAACACACCGTTTACCGCTACGAACAGCGCGGCTGCGGGCGCTCGAGCGCCACAGGAGAGCTCACCCTGGGCGCCTTCGTTCGCGACCTCGAGGCGTTGCGCCGGCACTTCGGGCATGCGCGCTGGACGCTGATCGGCCACTCCTGGGGCGTCGATCTCGCCCTCGCGACGGCGCTCAAACATCCGGAAGGGATTCGAGCGGTTGTCGGTCTTGCCGGTGGACGCATCGTTAACGACCGGCAATGGAAGCAACAGTACGAAGCCCGGCGCAGTGAAGAAGCCATGCCGGAGTCAGCGGCGCCGCCCTGCCTCGAGGTGAACAAACAGCTGAACGAGTCCTGGCGCGCCTACTGCCGCCATCCGAAGCTGCTGAAGTCTCTGGCGACCCTGCAAACCCCCGTGCATTTCATCTATCCGGAAGGGGACATCCGACCGGCCTGGCCGACGGAGCAACTCGCGGAATTGCTGCCGAGGGGATCCTTCGAGCGTCTTGAGGCCGCCGATCACAACCTCTGGCTTGGGAACGTCGATGGGCTCGCCGACGCTCTCCTCCGCGCCCTCGAGGGTCTATGACGGCAGTCACCCTGGCACCCATCAGCGAGGCGAACCATAAGGCGCTCCGCGCGCTGCGGGTGCTTCCAGAGCAGGAAGGCTATGTCGCAACGGTGGAAGCCTCCCTGTCTGATGCCTACGTCCATAAAGCGGCAGAGTTTCGCGGCGTCTTCGAAGGTGAGGAACCCGTGGGCTATGTGATGATTTTCCCCTTCGACCGGGACGGTATTAAGTTGTGAAAATTTGTTCTTTTAAATTATAGATCTTGATATTATGATAAACTTGAGACGAGCCGGACAGACATGTTCACAGCGGCACGGACGGGTCAGCACTGGCCGAGCCCAGGCTGAGATTGCCCTGAGGCGG
>JBCDDI010000125.1:0-8187 GCA_039180365.1 Pseudomonadota bacterium | reverse complement strand
GAGACGATTGGTCCACTGTACGAATCTGCGACCTATGTTCTGCAGTGTGAGGGCGCCGGCGGCACGGCGATGGAAGAGATTGCCGTTGAGGTGCTGCCTCCGGTAGAACCCGACGTGCCTGACGCCGAAGTGCCATCCCATGCTGAGCCTGAGCCTGAGCCGGTGCCCGCACCGACGATTCCTGACGGCATGACGCCGATTGCCCTCTATGACTTCAGCGCTGGTAGTGGCAGCACAATCACCGACCGATCCGGGCTTACAGCTGCCGGAAACCTCACGATTCAGGATAGCAGTGCTGTGACCTGGCTCGCTGGCGGCGGGCTGCGAGTCAACGAGCCGACCAGGATCACCTCCGCTGGTGCTGCAACGGGACTGATGGATAACCTTCGCCAGTCGCAGGCCCTGACGGTGGAGCTACTGGTGAAGTCCAATGACCTCACTCAATCCGGACCTGCGCGAATTGTCGCGCTGTCGCAGGACGGCTCGCCAAACGGCGGCAACTTCGTGATCGGTCAGGGCCCCTACAGGGGAGATCCTACCGCGCTCGAAGCTCGATTCCGCACGACGGCTACGAACAAGTACGGCATCCCAGCCGTTGTCTCGGACGGCGGCCGTGTCTCCGGGGCGCTGCAGCTGATTACCTACACGCGCTCTGCAGATGGTCAGAGCAGGCTCTACGTAGACGGTCAGCTGGCAGGAAGCCGGAGCGTCTCTGGCGACATGAGCAACTGGTCGTCGCTTGCACAGCTATCTCTGGCGAATGAACCAGACGGTCAGCGTCCCTTCCTGGGGGAGTTCTATCATCTGGCGATTTACGATCGATCGCTCCCTGCGGAGGAGGTCCGTGCGCGCAGCGATGCATTGCTACCTGAATCCAGCGGTGCGACGCCGACCGCTGACGAAGAGCCGCCTGCCGACGCGCCTGACCTTTCTGGGCCTGGAACGAGTAGTCCCACTAATCCAATCACCGAGGCACCGGCTGATTTACCGGTAGAGGAAGCGCCGGTGGCAGCACCGCCACCCTCCGTTTCCTTTGGTGCCAGCGCTCAGATGGTCTCGGCCGGTAGCACGACCACGTTGACCTGGAGCAGCAATGGTGCGGACGGCTGCGTTGCCGGCGGGGGTTGGTCGGGGACGTTGCCGAACGCGGGAACCCGCGAGGTCGGGCCGCTTGATCGAGCGACGACTTTCTCACTCAGTTGTCCGGGTGCGGGCGGTACTACGATGGAGATGCTCTCCGTAACCGTATTGGGAACGGTCGCTCTCCGTTGGCAGGCGCCCACGGAGAACGTGGACGGTTCGCCGCTCACAGACCTCGCCGGCTATCGGATTTACTACGGCACCGACAGCCGGTCCTACGGGAACACCGTTGAGGTATCGGATCCCGGGAGTACGGAAGCGTCGTTCACAGCGCCTTCTGGCGACTACTATGTGACCATGACGGCGCTCGATGCCGAAGGTAACGAATCGGCCTACTCGAACGAGATCGTCAAGGCGGTACCCTGATCGCTGAGGCCGGATGAGCGGCGCGGGCCGCTCGTCCCTCTCATCCTAACCTCAGCCTTCGGCGGTCAGCACCAGCGTGCCCGTTGTTGATAGCGTGCCGCCGGTGCCGTTCACAACGCAGGTTGTGGCGCTAGTCTGCTTGCCTTCGATGCCGTTCACGCCATCCTCAGCCGTGCCAGATAGCTGCCGATAAGCCTCTACGAGAAGCTGCATCCCGTACATGCCTGAATGGTTGAACGACAGACCGCCGCCGTTGGTGTTGATGGGCAGCCGTCCGCCCGGGGCGGCATGACCTTCCTTCCACAGCGTGTGACCTTTGCCCCGCGGGGCGAGGCCGAGCATCTCCGCGGTGATGGCGGCGGTGATCGTGAAGGAGTCGTAGATCATCGCCATCTCCATGTCCTCAGGACCAAGGCCTGCCATTTCGTAGGCGGTTGCGGCCGAACGGCTGGCTGAGGTGGCCGTAAAGTCTTCCATCTCCAGCATGTTCGAATGACCCATGGATTCACCGGCACCGGCGATCCAGACGGGGTTGGTGCGGAGGCTGCGGGCAATCTCCGGTTTGGCGACGATCACGGCGCCGCCGTGGTCCGTGACGATGCAGCAGTGGAAAAGCGTCAGGGGCCAGGCGATGAGGCGCGCGTCCATTACGTCCTGCACGGTGATTGGTCCGCCGAAGGGGTTGGTGTCCTTGGAGAACATCAGGGCGCGGGGGTTCTTCATCGCCCACTGCCGGGTGACGACGGAGATATGCGCAAAGTCCTCCGGTGTCGTGCCGTAGCGGTGCATGTGCCTGACCATGGCGTGGGCGTACTGACTGGGAGCGCCAAAGACGCCGTAGGGCATGCTCATCTCGATGGCCGGATCGATCTCCCCCGGCGCCATGTTGCCTCGCGGCCCGCCGGCACCCCGGTAAGACCAGCCGGCCTGGCCGTGGCTGATGAGGGCAATATCGATAATGCCGGCATGGATGGCGGCGAGGGCGTGATGCACGTGCATCTGAAAGGAGCAGCCACCAACGGAGGTTGTGTCGATGTATTTAGGCTTCAGACCAAGATGCTCCGACAGCTGACTGGACCATCCTGCGGAGAAGATGCCTTCGATGTCCGAGATAGGGATGCCGGTCTGAACGGAGACATTCTTGATGGCCTCGATATGGTGCTGCAGTGACGTAACCTTTGGCCCTCGCTCCTCGGGGTAGCCGATCTCGTTTGATTCGGCGGCGCCGACGATGGCGGCCGCGTGCTTCAGCTTCGCGACCATCTCAGTTCGCCTCCTCGATGAGCCGGAAGAAGGGGATATGTGTGTCCTCGTCTGCTTCCTCGAATTCCACCTGAACTCTGGCGCCGATCTTGATCTCTTCCGGTTTTTCCGGATCCACACCGCGCAGCACGGTCATCATCCGGTCGCCTTCGTTCAGATCGATGAACGCGGTGACGTACGGCACTTCCTCAGCCCAGCCGCCAAAGGCCCGGTGCTGCACCGCATAAGTGTGGATACGACCTTCTCCACTGGCTTCGATCCACTCGAGCTCCATGGAATGACAGAAGGGGCAGATCAGTCGCGGGTACCAGTGCACGCGGTTGCAGTTTGTGCAGCGGGGCAGCATGAGCTTGCCGTCCTTGGCACCTTCCCAGAAGGGCGCAGTGTGCTGGGCTTTGGGTGGAATAGGCTTGTTATAGGCCACCGAAGGAATCCCCATGTCGCGAGCTGGACGGGAACCATAGCATGGGGGCGCTACAGATGAGGCGCCCGGGACGGCCTGGCGGTGAGAGAGGGGTGCCGGCCGCGGCCGGCACGGAAGGATCAGTCGTTCTCGACCAGGCCTGCGAGTTCCGCCGGCGTGAGCTGGAAGGCTTCTGCGACCATGTTGAAGAAGGTGATCTCTTTTTTGGTGACGCGGGCGTCACTGACGATCACCTCCGCGAGGGCTTCGGCAATGGTGATCCGATCGCCAACGTCGAGCACGCGACCGGCGCGCGTCAGGTATTTCTCCAGCGGTTCGCTTTCGAAAAGCTTTGAGTTGGCCTGCACACGGACTTCCGCGTCGGTGATTTCCTCACCGGTCACCCGCTCTAGGATCAGCCGTACCGTTTCGATTTCCACCGGTTTGATGTTCGTGTCGGAAGCGGTAGCCCGGGCCAGGGTCATTACCGCCACTTCCTTGAAGAGCTCCTGTTTTTCTTCTTCCGTGGGCTCACCGCCGCCAAAGATCTTCAGGATGTTGCTGAAATTGCTGATGCTCATGGGTGTGTGAGTCCTCGGTGTCAGTCCCTGCTGCTTGCTGTCGGCGCTGCTGTCGCGGCCAGTTACCGCTGTTCCTGCTCTTTGCAGGTCTTTGCGGCGTTTTTCGCTGCTGGCGCCGGCGCCCCTTCCTGCCACCCCTCCCCGGGGAGGCTTAATCCGGCCGAGTATACACCAGAGCCCTCGGCCGAAAGCCACTGTGGGCAGGGACCTGCCGCTGAGTTGGGAGCCCCGTGCGGGCACTAAAGTAGGGGGCGTGAGGGAACTGATCGGGCGCCGCTCTGGCGCCCGCTTCAGCGAAACTTTAGCCGACGGCGGCGAGCAGCGGGGTCTGCTCCTCGGTCGTGGCGTCTTCGAGGCGATTTGCCTGGGAAAGGAGTCCGTGGACGTCGGTCATCGGCAGATACACGATCGCTGGACCCTCCGTCGTGCGGCGGCTGCAGCGGGCCAGGCCGGTTTCCGAGTCGGTATCGAGGACGAAGTGAATGGCATCGTCGTGGGTAAACACGCGACCTATGATTTGCGCCTCAATGGAGCGGATGTACTGTTCAGTCATGGCGGGCAGTATGCTGACGGCGCTCGCCCCAGACTGTGACTTTAGTCCGTCCTTACACCGGTTTTACAAAGCCGGAAGTGTGAACCGCATCAGAGCGGAACGCCGCGCATCCTGGGCGCCTGGCAGTTCCCGGCAGGGCGTCCCCCTCTGCTACCCTAGCCCCCAGACCAGTAGACACAGGCACAGTATGGGTACGGGGAACACGGGCGGCGCCGACGGCGGCAAGCACAAGAACGACATCTATGGCGACGATCTGAACGCCTCCGGCGAAGGTACGCCGGCCATTCCAGCGGCCACGGTCGTGCTGCTCCGGGATGACCCGGAACCGCGGGTGCTCATGCTGCACAAGACCTCAAAAATTGCCTTCGGCGGCATGTGGGTCTTCCCCGGTGGCCGGATCGACGCTGAGGATCATCCGGACGACGGCAACATGGATGTGGCCGCGCGGAACGCAGCGGCCCGGGAAACGATGGAAGAAGCCGGCATCGAGTCCGAGCCGGGAGATTTTGTCTGGTTTGCCCATTGGACGCCGCCACCGATCACCCCGAAGCGCTTTGCCACCTGGTTCTTCGCCGCCGAGGCGACGGCCGAGGAAGTCG
Source organism: Pseudomonadota bacterium (assembly GCA_039180365.1). Taxonomy (GTDB): domain Bacteria; phylum Pseudomonadota; class Gammaproteobacteria; order Pseudomonadales; family Azotimanducaceae; genus SZUA-309. The sequence goes on along the minus strand of JBCDDI010000125.1, from coordinate 3,282 downwards.
CCATCGATGGGGGTGAGATTCAGGATCATCGCTGGTTGAAGCCCGCGGAGGCCCTCGAACGCCATGCCGCCGGCGAGATCGATCTGGCGCCGCCGACCTGGATCACCCTCTATCAACTGTCACTCTATGACAGCACCGCAGCCATCCTTGAACGACTGGCGCAGACCGAGCGGAAAGTCTACGAAACGAAGATCAGCAAAGACGGCGACGGGGTGCGGGTCGCCATGTGGGCGGGCGATGCGGGCTATGCAACCGGGGATGCCACCGTGCACGGTGAACGGCACCGGCTGGTCATGCGCCCGGAAGGGTTTGTCTTCGAGAACACCGTCGAACACTACTGAGGCGCAGCCGGCGCCTCAGGCGCTGCGGGCTTTCAGGTCCGCCAGTTGTGCCCGACGGTGAGATAAATGGCGGTTTCTTCCGGGCCGCGCGCCACATCGATACCGAGCCGCAGTCCCAGCAGCTTTGCAAACAGGTAGCGGATACCGACACCGCCGGCCACCCGGCTTGGTGCCTCGCCCAGCTCGTTGAAGCCGTCGGCGGCCCGGCCAGCGCCGAGGAATCCAACGGCACTGATGCGCGGGTGAAAGTCCCAGCGCGCCTCCACCTCGCCGGTCACCACTGCCGTGCCCTGATAGCGCAGGGCCGGGATCCCTCGCAGGCGAATGAACGGCTCCACGAAGAAGGGGGCGAAGCCGTCGATGTACTCCCCTTCCAGGCGGCCGCCGAGAACCCAGCGACCGAGTTCAACAAAATGCAGGTACTTGCCGGCGTAGTCCCCGTAGTTGAAGTCGCCGCCGACCTGCTCGTCGTGCCATAGCGCTTCAAGGCGCAGGAAGTTACCGCTCGAGGGCGTAAAGGTGGAATCGAGCGCCTCGTATTCGATCACGGCACCCAGTCCGGAATCCCGGAAGTCCAGCTCCGGTGGCGTGATGCCGGGAATGTCTAAACCTAAATCAAAGCTGACGTCCGTCTGAACGTATTGCCAATAGGGCCCAATCAGCCAGCTGCTGTTGCGAAGGCGGAACAGCAGTTCCTGGACAACGACGAAACCTTCGGCATTGAAATCCACGCCATCTTCGATGGGCAATGATTCGCTGCCGAAGTACTTCAGGTTGATGGAGGCGAGACCGGCTCCGCCGGTGTATTGGATCGTGTCTTTCCGCCAGCGACCCAGGTGGCCGCCGCCGACAAACCAGCTGTCGTTCCCCGTGTACGCGGCAGCTACCGCAGAGAGGCTTGGCCGTTCGAATTCGTCGGAAGACCGCTGTTCCGACTCGGGGCGCTGGTGGAAGAACACCCCGGCCAGACCCAGGCCCGCGTCCAGGGCGGGCTCGGAAATAATGATCGGTACCGGCAGAAAGGACAGCGCGTTATCGAGCAGAAAGCTGGAGCCGTCGAGCCAGCCATCGTCCGGGTCAATGAGGCCGCTGAAACGGCCCTCACCGGCGGCGGCCGTAGTCGCATAAGTGGACAACGCCGCGAGCGCCAGCGCCGCCAGGGGGCGCCACCGTGAGAGCCACCGGCGGTTGCTCAGCGGAACATCCAGCCCAGCTCCACCTTCCAGAGATCAAAGCTCGGATCTGCGGATGCGCTGTTGTCTGCATCGAGGTAGATGCGGTTGACGCTGCCTTTAAGGAACATTTTGTTCTGGAATTCATAACGCAGGCCAACACCCCCGTTCCAGGAGAAACGCGTGTCTTTATAGGTGGAGTAGAAGTTCGCGCACTGATAGCCCCACCATGGATCCCACCAGCAACCGGTGAGCGGTGGGCCATCGGCGACGTTGGAGTCGATGTTCGTCCAGCCGAGACCGAGCTGCACGTAGGGCGTGAAGTTGCCTTTAAGGATGTTCCAGGTGCCGTTCAGGGCGCCGTTGAAGAGGCTGGCCTTATGGCTGATGGTCGTGGGATCGGAGCCATCGTCCGGGGCGAGTACCGCGGTGTAGCGAGGGCGGACGAAGGCGCCATCGAAGCCGAGGGAAAGATGCTGGTTGAAGTTGTAGGTGACGCCGAAACCCCAGCCAGTGGTGCTGTTGAAGTCAATGGACGAGCCGTTGCTGCCGTCAGAGGATTCCGAGCTGGTGCCCAGGACCTGAATGGTGGCTTCCCAGTTTCTGCCGCGCTGTGATTCGGCGGCACCGGCAAAGGCGCTTGTTAATAGAAGAATGGCTGCTGTGATCGCGGCAATGCGTGCCTGCATGCGATGACTCCCCTGGATCGTTTTCCGTGAACGGCGCGGAGTGTACGCGAACGACTTGAGAAGAGAAGGGTGCGTCGAACACCCCTGGTTCGGTCGTCTGAGCGGTTGCGGTCTTCGTCTTCAGGAGCGTTCACGGGTCGCATTAACCAGATAGTCGCCGATCACTAGAAACATCCCTTCAGGTTGCCGCTCGAAGCCCAACCGCTCATAGAAGCCAACGGCATCGTCGGTCTGCAGATAAACGTGCTGCCCGGGGACGGCGGCGAGGAGCAGGTTCATGATCTCCGTCGCCACGCCGCGACCGCGATAGGCGCTTTGTGTCCAGACATCGAGCACATAGGCATTGCCGACGCCGTCCGAAAGCAGGCGGCCGTTGGCCATACACCGGTCGCCATCAAAGGCCATGGCGACGTGCTGGCTGTTTTCGAAAGACAGGCGCAGCTGTGCCGTGCTGCGGCCGTTGTGAAAGTCATCGTTGCTGAGGTCGGCTTTCAGTGCGTCCCAGTCGACCCCTTCAAGGTGCGTCTGATAACGGATCATCCGTCCTCCCCTGTCATTGTTGTGGATTGTCCAAGCTGTGGATCCTAACGCAGAGCAGGCGACGCTTTGTGACGCGCCCGTCAGGCACATCCCTATGCTGTCTCGCCGCGCTTGGTTGACCGTCCGTGCTCCAGAGCGGAAGCTGCGCAGACTGACAGGGAGGAGATAAACATGAGCATCAGTACCGACCCACGGCTTGATCCGCGTATCAAAGCGATGATGGGCGCCATGCCCACGCCGGAGGCGAGCGATGCCGAGTCCCGTGAGCAGCTTCTGGCGGAGGCCGCCAGTGACGAGGCCATGGCGGCCCGGGAGGCCATGGCTGTGCTCATGGAGGCCTGTGATGACGAATCGGTGGCACCGTCGGCGGGCTTAGCCGTTTCCACGAAGACCTTCACTTCTGCGCCCGATGTAATAAACGCAGGGCAGAATCTCGTCGTTATCCGGGCGAATGAACTGAACCTGGATCTGATTGCCATCGGGCGCAGAAGTGAAGGTCTTCGTGGAAACGGCTAAGCCCGCCGACGGTGCCACCGATTC
>JBCDDI010000124.1:0-8231 GCA_039180365.1 Pseudomonadota bacterium | reverse complement strand
CGACCGCGTCCGTGATTTACGTGCCGGCGCCGTTCTGCCAGGACTCGATTCTCGAGGCGGTAGATGCGGGCATTGAGCTCGTTGTCTGCATCACCGAGGGCATTCCCACCCTCGATATGCTCAAGGTTAAAGCTAAGCTCGACAGCACCGGCGTGCGTCTCGTGGGCCCGAACTGCCCGGGTGTGATCACCCCCGGAGAGTGCAAGATCGGCATTATGCCCGGAGAGATTCATCTGCCCGGAAAAGTCGGCATCGTCTCCCGATCCGGGACGCTCACCTACGAGGCCGTGAAGCAGACGACAGATAAAGGCTACGGCCAGTCCACCTGTGTCGGCATCGGCGGCGACCCGATCCCCGGCAGCCACTTCATCGATATTCTGACCCTGTTCCAGGATGACCCGGCGACGGAAGCGATCGTCATGGTGGGGGAGATCGGCGGCACCGCCGAGGAAGAAGCCGCGGAATTCATCAAAGCCAACGTCAGCAAGCCGGTGGTCGGCTACATCGCCGGTGTAACCGCGCCGCCTGGGAAACGCATGGGCCACGCGGGTGCCATCATTGCCGGCGGCAAAGGGACGGCGGACGATAAATTCGCAGCCCTCGAAGCGGCCGGTGTGCGCACGGTGAAGAGCCTCGCGGACATCGGCGATGCGCTCGCCGAAGTCACCGGCTGGAGCTGATTCTGCACCTGCCCTGATGCGGGTCCGGCGCTGCCGGGCCGCGACATCACCCCCTGCGGCCCCGATCGCCGGGCCGCAGCCCTTGAAAAATCGGCATCTGCCCTTATAAAGCGCCCTGGAAAAACCTTCAGGGACCCTTGCCCATGGCCGAGCCTGCCGCCCAGGAAACCTTCGGATTTCAGACCGAAGCGAAACAGCTCCTGCAACTGATGATCCACTCCCTGTATTCGAACAGGGAGATCTTTCTTCGCGAACTCATCTCTAACGCCTCGGACGCCATCGACAAGCTGCGCTTCGAAGCGGTATCTGAATCAGGGCTGGTGCCTGCGGAAGACTTCCGTATCCGCATCAGCGTTGACGGCGAGAACAACACCCTGACGATCGCCGATAGCGGCATCGGCATGAACCGGGACGAGGTGATCGAGCATCTCGGGACCATTGCCAAGTCCGGCACGGCGGAGTTTCTTTCCCGACTCACCGGCGACCAGCAAAAAGACTCGAATCTCATCGGTCAGTTCGGCGTCGGCTTCTACAGCGCCTTCATCGTTGCTGATGAAGTGGAGGTGCTGACCCGTTCTGCCCTCGATGGGGCTGGCGATCAGGGTCCCGGCACCCGCTGGATCTCGCGCGGTGAGGATGAATTCAGCGTCGAGGAGGTCGCCGATCTTGCGCCCGGCACTCAGGTGATCCTGCATCTGAAAGCCGATGCCGCGGAATTCGCTGAAGGCTATCGGCTGCGCAGCATCGTCTCCCGCTATTCCGATCACATGGGCGTGCCCGTGGAGATGGAAGTCATGGCGCCGCCGCCGGCCGACGACGGGGAAGACGCACCTGCCGAGGAAGCGCCGGCCTTTGAGGTTGTGAACTCTGCAAAAGCGCTCTGGACCCGCTCCCGCAGCGAGGTTGAGGACGATGAGTACCGCGAGTTCTACAAACACGTATCACATGACTTCCAGGATCCGCTGACCTGGAGCCACAACAAGGTGGAAGGCAAGCTCGAGTACACGAGCCTGCTCTATGTGCCGAAATCAGCGCCTTTTGATCTCTGGAATCGCGATACGCCGCGGGGCCTTAAGCTCTACGTGCAGCGTGTGTTCATCATGGACGAGGCGGAGCAGTTCCTGCCGCTCTACCTGCGCTTCATCAAAGGGGTGGTCGACTCGAATGACCTGCCGCTCAACGTATCCCGGGAAATCCTCCAGCAGGATGAGCGGGTCACGAGCATTCGCAATGCGCTCACGAAGCGGGCGCTCAGCATGCTCGAGACCATGGCGAAGAAGTCCCCTGAAGACTACCAGGCCTTCATCAATGAATTTGGCGAAGTGCTCAAAGAAGGCGCTGGGGAAGACTTCGCCAATCGCGAAGCGATCCTGAAGCTGCTGCGCTTTGCGTCAACGGAAGATGCGGTTGAAGAGAAACATGTGAGCCTCGATGCCTACCTCGAGCGCATGGTCGACGGTCAGGAGAAGATCTACTACCTGGTGGCCGAATCGCTCGAGAACGCCAAGTCGAGCCCGCATCTCGAAGTGTTCCGGAAAAAGGGCATCGAAGTGCTGATGCTCTTCGATCGCGTTGACGAGTGGATGATGTCTTCGCTGCAGGATTACGACGGCAAAGCCTTCGTTGATGTGATGCGCGACGAACTTGATCTGCCCGGCGCGGAAGACGACGCCGGTGAGGAGGCCAAGGACGATGCGGAAACCTCTGCACTCACGGAGCGCATCAAAGGCGTGCTGGACGAAGCGGTGGAAGCCGTGCGTCCCTCGGCACGGCTCACCGATTCGCCCGCTTGCCTGGTGCTCGGCGCCCACGATCCGGGCGCGCAGATGCGTCGCATCCTCGAAGCGTCGGGCCAGTCACTGCCTGAGTCCAAGCCTATCTTCGAGTACAACGCCGAGCATCCGCTGCTGCAGCTCCTTGATCAGGAGGCTGACGAGGATCGCTTCCGCGATCTGGTGCTGATCCTCTTCGATCAGGCAAGTCTGGCTGACGGGACGGCGCTGAAGGATGCCGGTGCCTATGTGAGCCGCCTGAATCAGCTGCTGCTGGCGCTCATGCGCGACTGATTGAGGTGGCTGATGGTGAGTGGCGGGCGCGGTAGGAACGGCGGTTTGACCGATTGATCGACGGGATTCTTATCAACGTTTCCTCCTCGGCGGTCACTCGTTAGCATAGCCGTCATGAGTCTTGCCCGCTTTCTACCGTCCGTCTCGGCCCTGCTCGCTGCCGCGGTGCTGCTGCCGACCCTGCTGCCGATGCGGGCGGTCGCTGCAGAAGATCTGCCCGGGTCCAGAAACCCGCTCGACATCCCACGCTTCCCACACTCGTGGATCGTGCGCTACGAGCAGGACGACCGCTTTCTGCCCAGGGAGTATGCGCTCGGGCGGGTGGATAAGACCCGCCGCGACGTGCGCATCGAACACGAGGTGCGGGCCTCGGCGACGCGCGAATACGCAACTTACGAGATGCCCGGCGGGACCCAGACGAGGGCCGTGATCGAGCATTACCTGAAACAGATTGGCAGTGAGCCGCTCTTTACCTGCCGGGGCCGCGACTGCGGGCGGAGCAATCTCTGGGCGAACGAAGTTTTCAAGCAGAACATTCTGCTCGGGCCGGATCTGAACCAGTTTTATTTTGCCGGTGAGTACGGTGACCACCTTATTGCCCTCTATGTGATCCAGCGGGGCAACAAGCGTTCCTACGCGCACGTGGAAGTGCTCAAGCCGGAGAACCGTGTGGCCCTCAGCCACAATGAAGAGATCTTCGAGCGCCTTGCCGGTGAAGGGCTGGCGATGGTGGATGGGATCACGCCTGGGGCCGAGGGTGCTCTCAATGCGGCAGATCGGGCGTTGCTTGCCGGTCTTGGCGAAAGCCTGAGCGTGTTTGCGGGCCAGACGGTTTACGTGGTCTGCCATCTCTATGGTCCTGCGGAAGGCGCCGTACTCCTCAGCCAGTCGACGGCCTGCGCGGAAGAGGCCGTCAGCGCGCTTGCTGCCACCGATAGCGTCACGCTCGTGCCCTTCGGTGCGGGTCCGCTCCTGCCCAGGGTAGGGGGGCGCTCGCGCCTCGAGTTTGTGCTGCCGTCCCGCCTGTCTCGCGGGATTCCGTGACGGAAGGCGGAGGGCCGGGGCCGGTTACCGTTCGGTCGCTGATCGAAGCCACGAGTGCGGACTTCGAAGGTGCCAGCCTGGTCTTCGGTCACGGCACCGATAACGCCTGGGATGAGGCGACGCTCCTGGTCCTCACCGTAGCCGAGCTTGAAGATGATCTGGCCAATCTGGACCGACCGCTGGGCGAGACAAAGGTCAGCGCAGTGCACAAGCTGGCGCGGCGTCGCGTAGAGACCCGGACGCCGCTCGCCTACCTGCTGGGCCACTGCTGGTATCACGGTCTGCGCTTTGAGATTGAAGCCGGCCTGGTTGTGCCACGATCACCGATTGGAGAACTTCTCGAGCAGGGCTGCGAACCCTGGCTCGAAGCGGCGCCCGAGCACATCCTCGATCTCTGCACCGGCACGGGCTGCCTCGGCATTCTTGCCGCGCACTGTTGGCCCGACGCTGCAGTAACGCTGGTGGAGCTTGATGCCCGTGCGGCCGCCGTTGCCCGTCGCAATGTGACCGCGCACGGGCTTCTGGATCGCGTTGTCGTGCTTGAGGGGGATCTCTTCGAGCCGCTGGCCAAGGAAGCATCCTTTGACCTGATCCTCGCAAATCCACCCTATGTGGATGCAGGCGATATGAGCAGTCTGCCGCCTGAATTCCGCCATGAACCCAGCCTCGGCCTTGCGGGCGGTGACGACGGCCTCGACCTGGTGCGGCGCATTGTCGACGAGGGTCAGCAACGTCTCTCTGCTCGGGGCCTGCTTGTCTGCGAGGTCGGCATGAGCGCACCTGCGCTGCTCCGCGCCTATCCGGCCTTGCCGTTCTTCTGGCCGGAGTTCGAAGCCGGTGGTGAGGGTGTCTTCCTGCTGGGGCCCGCTGTTCCTGGCAGCGATTTGACCTGATCCGGCGATTGCGCATACTCCCGCGTCAATTTACGGGTTGGACGGCAGGACGGTGGCAGGCAATACCTTCGGGCAGGCCTTTACGGTGACAACTTTCGGCGAAAGCCATGGCCTTGCGCTCGGGGCCGTGGTCGACGGCTGCCCACCCGGCCTTGAGCTTTCGGAAGCCGATCTGCAGGGCGACCTCGACCGTCGGCGCCCGGGTCAGTCGAAGTTTACGACCCAGCGTCGGGAGCCGGATCAGGTGCGCATTCTCTCCGGGGTTTTTGAAGGCGTTACCACCGGTACTCCCATTGGCCTTGTGATCGAAAACGTCGATCAGAAGAGCAAAGACTATTCGGCCATCAAAGATCTCTATCGGCCTGCCCACGCGGACTTCACCTACAATGCGAAGTACGGTCGTCGCGACTACCGCGGCGGTGGGCGGTCGTCGGCGCGGGAAACGGCCATGCGGGTGGCCGCCGGGGCCATCGCCAAGAAGTACCTGGCGGGCTTAGGCATCAGCGTGCAGGGCTATCTGTCCGCCATTGGCAGCATCGTCATTGAGGCGAAGGATCTGGCGGCGGTCGCAGACAACGACTTCTTCTGCCCCGATCCGGATCGCGTCGACGAAATCGCTGCCCTGATCGACGGGCTCAGGCGCGATGGGGACTCCATCGGCGCAGAGGTTTCGGTGCTCGCAACCGGTGTCCCGCCGGGCCTTGGGGAACCCGTCTTCGGCAAGCTCGACTCAGACCTGGCCGCCGGGCTCATGAGCATTAACGCAGTTAAGGGTGTCGCGATTGGCGATGGCTTTGAGGTGGTTGCACAGCGCGGCACGGAACACCGGGACGAAATGCGGAAATCCGGTTTCACGAGTAACCATGCCGGCGGCGTACTCGGCGGCATCTCCACCGGTCAGAGCGTCAGGAGCCGGATTGCCCTGAAGCCGACCTCAAGCCTCACGACCCCGGGAGAATCCGTTGATCGAGCGGGCAACGAAGTGGAGGTGGTCACCAAGGGGCGCCACGATCCCTGCGTTGGCATTCGCGCGGTGCCTATTGCTGAGGCTATGGTCGCGCTGGTGCTTATGGACCACGTACTTCGGGGACGAGGTCAGGTCAGCGAGGCCGACCGCAGCGCCTGACAACGGCGGCCTTTGAAGGGCCCGGCAGCCTGCTCGCCTTTGCTCAATCAGCAAACTCCTCAAGCACGTTGATAAAGGCTCGGGCAGCGTTGGAACGGGTCCGGGTTGGGTTCGTGACGCAGCCGAGGCTGCGGCGCAGCGGTGGGGCGTCTGTTTCCAGACCAACGAGGTCGCTACCCATCATGGACGCGGGTAATACACTCCAGCCAAGGCCGATGCCCGTGAGCATACTGATCGTTTCCAGATAGTTCGTAGACAGATGCGAGACCAGAGGTATGCCTCGCGCTTCGAAGAGCTCGGCGACGATGCGGCCCGTGTAGGTGGCGAGGCCCGGCAGGATGGTGGGGTACTGCGCCAGGGTGGCGAGAGTCAGCGGCCCGGCATCGGCAAGCTCGTGATCGCGGGCGACGATGAAACTCAAGGGGTCGTCCCAGAGCGTGAGATAGTCGAGGCCGTCGGGCCCTTCCGGATCCAGCGTCACCACCGCGAGCTCCGATTCCCCACGACGTACCAGGTCGTGGGCGGCTTCTGAGTCCTCGAAGCGGATGTCGAGCTGTACTGAATCGTAGCGATCGTTGAAGGCCTTCAGTACCGGGGCGAGCCGATGCAGGCCCACGTGGTGCGAGGTGGCCAGCTTCAGGGTGCCGCCTACGGCCGCGTTCAGGTTGGCGAGCACCCGGCGCGTATCGACCACCTCGGCCAGGAGGTTTTTGGCTCGAGGTTCGAGGAGCCGCCCTGCGTGAGTGAGCGCCACCTGTTTTCCTACCCGATCGAAAAGCACCGTATCGAGGGAGCCTTCCAGGGCCTGGATCCGCTTGGTCACTGCCGGTTGGGTCAGATGCAGCTGCTCTGCCGCCCGGGAGAAGGAGCCCTGTTCGGCGACGGCGACGAAAGTTTCAAGGTCAGAGATGTTCATCGAGGCTGCGAGACCTTACACGGTTTCTTTGAGTTCCCTTTTTAATTCCCTTTAGGAATTACCCTGATAATAACAATGAATTTGTCTTATCGATTGGAGGACTCTACCATCCCGCCTCCACGTTCGGAACGGGCCGGGGGAGACTCCGTGTCCCGGCGCTAAGGAGGCTGGAATGACTGGCAAAACTCTTTACGACAAAGTCTGGGACGCTCACGTCGTCGGCACCCGAGCCGATGGCCAGACCATGCTCTATATCGATCAGCAACTCCTGCATGAGGTCACCTCGCCCCAGGCTTTCGAAGGCCTGAGTCTGGCCGGGCGGAGCCCCTGGCGGGTGGACGCGAATCTGGCGACGCCGGACCACAACGTCCCCACGGAGAACCGTGAAGCCGGTATTGACGGCATCACCGATCTCATCGCCCGGGAACAGGTGGAAACCCTCGATGCGAACTGCAAACGTTTCGGTATCACGCAGTTCGACATCCTTGATCCGCGCCAGGGCATCGTCCATGTCGTGGGACCGGAGCAGGGCGCCACGCTGCCGGGCATGACCATCGTCTGCGGAGACTCGCACACCTCAACCCATGGTGCCTTTGCCGCGCTGGCTCAGGGCATCGGTACTTCTGATGTTGAGCACGTGCTTGCGACGCAATGTCTGGTGCAGAACAAGGCCAGGAACTTCAGCCTGAAAGCGGACGGCACGCTGCCAGACGGCGTCAGCGCCAAAGACCTGATTCTCGCTGTGATCGGCAGAATCGGTACCGCCGGTGCGACCGGTCACACAATCGAATTTCGCGGCAGCGCCATCGAAGCGCTGACCATGGAAGGGCGTATGACGCTCTGCAACATGTCTATCGAGGGCGGTGGCCGGGCTGGGATGGTGGCCGTGGACGACCGCACCATAGAATATGTTGCAGGCCGGCCCTACGCCCCGACGGGCAGTGCCTGGGAGGCCGCGGAAGCGTACTGGCGCACGCTCGTTTCAGATCCGGACGCGCAATTCGATACGGAAGTGGTGCTCGACGCGGCAACGCTGGTACCGCAGGTGAGCTGGGGCACGTCGCCGGAAATGGTGGTCGGCATCGATGCGGCGGTGCCGAATCCCACCCAGGCGGCAGACCCGGCTCAGGCCGATGCCATCGAGCGCGCCCTGGAGTACATGGGTCTTTCCGCCGATCAGCCCCTGACGGACATACGGCTCGATCGGGTTTTTATCGGTTCCTGCACAAACTCGCGCATTGAGGACCTTCGGGCCGCTGCAGCGGTTGTTAAAGGTCGCAAGGTGGCCGGGAGCGTCAAACAGGCCATGGTTGTGCCCGGTTCAGGCCTCGTGAAAGCGCAGGCGGAAGCCGAGGGCCTTGCGGAGATCTTTACCGGCGCCGGCTTTGAGTGGCGCGCCGCGGGCTGTTCCATGTGTCTGGCCATGAATCCGGACCGGCTGATGCCGGGCGAACACTGCGCCTCCACCTCCAATCGGAATTTTGAGGGGCGCCAGGGTCATGGCGG
>JBCDDI010000123.1:0-8272 GCA_039180365.1 Pseudomonadota bacterium | reverse complement strand
GCCCTGCGCGTCGCAGAACGCTGCACCCTTCGCGAGCACCCCGACGGCTGCCTCCACGATCTGTGTGTAGCTGCCGACGGTCAGGTCATAAAAAGTCGCGGACATTGGTGCCTCCTCAGCAAATGATCTTCCGGGCGCCATTCTAGCGGCTGTCTTCTGTGCCGTAAGGGCTTTCCGGGGTCAGCTTCAGTTCGCGCCGAAGCGTTTGCTGAGGGCGAAGTGCAGGGCGAAGTCTGGCATAACCCGGGAGAATCCATCCTCAACGATGCCGAAGCGGAAAGCCCAGCCCGCGTCATTCAGATACTGACCACCGAAAATCAGCTGAATGGTTTCCTCACCAAGTGCCGCGATGTCTGTGTTGTAGTAGGGCCCGGCGCCCTGGACCCCGATGATCGCTGACAGTTTACGCGTGAGCTGCACCGACGCCTGCAGCCCCCCGAAGACCACGCTCGATTTCTGATAGGCCGGCAGCACCTCGCCGTCACCAAGGAGCAGGACGCCGAGGTTCGCCGCGAGCGTTGTATTCATCCACTTGAGCGTCTTCGCATCTGAGTAGCCAAGACCAAGGGATGCGTCCATGGCGCCGCTGCCCGTGAGACGTCTGGCGCTGCCAGTAGGCGCTTTGAGGCCGCCCTGGACCGCCAGCTGCCGGGCGCTGGTCTCAGGTGTGAGCCGGTAGCGCAGCGCAAACTGCAGATCACCAAGACCTGTGCCCGCCTCTTCCACAAGAACGCGCTCACCGCGATCGTCGGCAAAAAAGAACCGCAAGGCATCGTCGGGCTGCCGATCGCGCTTGCCATTCGGTACGCCGAGGAAGTCATGCCAGTCCGTAAGCGGGCCGTCCATCCAGCCGCCCGTGTGATGCAGAATCGGCAGACGGAGGCTGAGCTCGAGGCCTGGACGCAGCACGCGCGCGTAGCTGAAATCGAGGTGGTAACTTTCACCGTCGAGCTCAAAGCTCTGGCCCTCAGCCGCTTCGATTTCCGTATAACTCACGGCCTGCAGGGTGCTGCGGAACTCACTGCTACCGGCGCGCCCCATGCTCCCTGAAAAGAACTCTGGCCGGCCGAAGATCAGCGTGAAGGGGTTATAGCTGCGGGCCTGAATGATCGGCTCCGCCGCTGATGCTGCGAGCGGCCAGCCCAGAAACATGGCAATCAGAATCGGCACAAACGTTCGGCATGGCAGGATGCCGGGCCGCAGAAAGCGAGGCCGCAGGGTACGGGGCCGCAAAGCGCGGGGCCGCAAAGTGCGGGGCCGCAAATTGCGGCGCGGCGAATTCACCGTCAGCGCTTCAGTTTCCAAGGTGGGGTGGCCTCCCAATCGAAGGGTTCGATACCCTCCTCCGTGATCAGGTGGACGCTGGCCTGGGCTTTGCCCTTATCCAACGTCAGATAGCCGATGGTCCCATACTGGGTGTCGTAGTTATGTGGATAGGTTGGCGAACCGGGATTCACACAGAACACCCCCTGCACTTCCTCGATGCACTCCCGATGGGTATCTCCAGAGACGATCACGTCGGGCCTTCGTTCCGGGAAGAAGCGCTCGATCCAGCGCTCAAGGGTGAAGGTGGGCGGTCGTTCCGGTACGGGCACATAGTGCGTCAGACCCACCCAGAGCCCTTCGAGCTCCAGCAGCCAGGCGTAACGAACTCGAGGGTCCTCGGGCTGCACAGGCCGACCGCCGCTGCCATCTTCCCCGTTGCCTCGGGCCGCGTAGACCGGCGCGAGGGATTCCAACTCGTCGAGAACGTAAAGCTCGTGGATATCACCGGCGTGGAAAATGAGATCCACGTCCGCAAAAGCGTCATAGATCTGCGGCCAGAGCGTTTTGCGAGCTTCCGGGATGTGAGTATCGGAAATCAGCCCGATCTTGAGCGTCATTGCAGGCGCATCGGCATCAGCCCCCGGAACCGTTCAACGGTGGCAGGGGAACGGGCCGACTCGGTGGCGGATAGCCGCCGCCCGGGGGCGGCTCGATCGGGTGAACGGGGCCGGGCGGATAGGGTTTACCGCCCGGCGGCCAGGGCCGATGTCCAGGCCAGTAACCCCAGCCCCAGCGGCCCGTATAACGGGCCCGATCGTCCTCGCGATAGTAGACCGTGCGCGGCTGGGATTCCGCCTTCGCCTTGAGGCGTTCAGTGCGGGCTTCCTCCCGGGCGAGACGGGATTCCTCGAGAGACTTCGCAACGGCCAGGGTCTGTTCAATGCGGGCGGCCTGCTCGGCTTCCGCGTTTTCCCGGACCACCGGTTCCGGCAGTTCCAGCCGTTCGGCATCGTCCGATTCCACGTCGGAGAAGGTGACCACGCCGTTCTCATCAACGCTGCGGAATACTTCCTGCGCAGCGGCATGAGGCACAAGCAGCAACACGCCGAGAGTGGCGAGCGTCGGCCACAAGAAGGCTCGCAGCCCTAACCAGGGTGCCTCGTAAACGCTGTGGAAAAGGTGTCTGGAACTAGAGCTCCGTGAGGATGTTGTCATCGTTCAGCCCATTGCCGTGAGCGCGGATCCAGCGCGCTCGCGACCGAAAAGCTCGGTGAAGGCCGTCCCCTGCCACACCTTTTTACCCGCCACAAATACGCCTTCTACCACACCGTCGGAGCGATTCACCAGCTGGTGGCAGTCGTACTCATCCCGGTAGCGATACTCGATGCGGCCGTCACCATCGTAGCTCTTCAGTGCCTCGGGGTTGAGGAGCGCAATGTCCGCACGGCTGCCGATATCCAGTCGCCCGGCATCGAGGCCGAAGAACTCCGCCGGTTCCCGCGTGAGGCGTCTCACCATGTAGCTGAAGGTGGCTTCCGAGTCTTCGAGCGCAAGCTTCAAGCCGCGCAGGTTGCCATCGTAGAAGGCCATATTGGTTACGTGCGCGCCGCTGTCATTGAAGCCGGGGATGAGCACCGGATTCAGCAGTAACGCCTTAACCACCTCAGGGTCCCGATTCGCCGACACGTAGTGCCAGTACAGATCGCGATCAAATACCTTGAGCAGCATGAGGAAAAACTCGGCCTCATCGCGAATGGCCCGGCCAAGCTCTGCATAGGCCCGCTGCTCTGCCTCCGAGAACCCTTCGGAGCCGCTACACCAGGCGAGGTAGTCGACGTAGAGCTCCGCCATGGTGCGCCCCTGCCAGGCTGGCACCGGCGACCGGTAGATCACATGGTCGTTGAGATCGCGGGTCATGAAGGCGTTTTCGAGGCGCAGCTTGCGCCTCAGGTGATCAAGGTTGAAGCCGCTCTTGCCCTTCTGCCACATGGCGCGGAAGGCTTCCACAAACTCCGGCTGCGAGAGGATCGCCCGCCGTTCCTCCACGGCGTCGAGTTCTGTTTCGATCAGCTGTCTGAGCAGCGGGTCGGCTTCCGCCAGGGGGCTGATGGCGCCTTCGCTCCAGACCTTGAAGGGCGCCGCCAGGCTCTGCATGCGGAAGTGGCCGTTCACGAGCCTTGAGTTCAGGAGCGAAGAAAAACGCAGGGCCCGGGATTTGAAGGTACGGTTGATGGCGCTATCGAGGGCCGCAAGGGCCGTAAGCTTCAGGGGTTTGCCATAAAGACGCCCGCTCGTGAGCAGGAACAGTCGGAGGGTCAGAGCGTTGTCGTCCGTTGACGGCGTCATCTGCCAGACCCGATCGTGCCGGCGGACCACATCCGTGAGCGCCTTGTACTCCTTGAACTCCGCGTACTGCGTAGGAATCCGCTTCGCCAGGTTCGGCACGTTGGCGAGAAAGTGCAGTGGCAGGCCGTCTGTGGAAAAGCCCGGATAGCCAGCGGCCATTGCGTCGTCGAGGAGCTCGACCATACGCGCGAGCTCCGCGGGCGTGGGATCGCGGGTGATACTCCCTTCCAGACCCATGACTTCGATACGCAACATGGAGTGCGGCAGCAGGGGCGCCATGTTCGCCGCCAGCGGCAGCTCGTTCAGATGCGCGAGATATTCCCGGGGCGTGCGCCAGGTGGCCTTGTCAGCCGCTTTGGAGAGCACGGTTTTGGGAATGTTCTCCACCCGTGCGAAACAGTCGACGATGGGATCCTGCTCGTTGTTGCGCTGATTGCCGAAAGCCAGGCCGATACTGCAGTTACCCACCACCACAGAGGTGGTGCCGTGGCGAACCACTTCCGGGAGCCCGGGGGCGAGTTCTGCCTCAAGGTCTTCATGAGTGTGGATGTCGAGCAGCCCGGGAAGGAGCCACTGGCCGCGAGCGTCTTCAACCTGCCGGGCCTTGTCTGCCGGTAGATCATGGCCTTTGGCAGCGATGCGGCCGGCTGCAATGGCAATATCCACGTGCTCCGCGGGCCCACCGCTGCCGTCGAACACTCGCGCACCGCGGATCAGCACATCCCAGCTCATGTCCTGCACCCCATTGTTCAGACCGGCCTCTTCTCAGCCAATGCTGCCCCATTCGGGGGGGAATCTGTAGCGTCAGCTGCGGCCTCCGGTGCCGCTGTCTGACCCGCCTCAGAGTTGATCTTCGGCACTTCTTCATCCACCTGCCGAACGCTTTTCGAGACGACGGCAAGCAGCAGCACGGTGACTGCGAACAGGATGCCGGCACAAATCAGGGCGACGGCCACGTCATAGGCCTCGGCGATGAGGCTGATCGGGATCACACCGAGCGGCATGAGACCATGGGACATCATGTCGATGGACATGATCCGGCCCCGCATATGGTGCTCCACCTGCATCTGCAGAAGCCCCCGGTTCAGGCTCATGTTCCAGGCGCTGATGAAGCCAATAACACCCACGAGCACCGCCGCGAAAGGCACCGTTGCGGCAAAGCCGAAGGCAGACGTAAATGCCCCCCAGCCCACGCAGGTACCGATCAGCCAGGCGGCCTTGTGCCGGATCTCTCCGAGCCAGGCGAGCATCAGGGATCCACCGATGGCGCCCATCCCCATGGCCGACATGAGGATGCCGAGGTCTTCAGGACCACCGCCAAGAATGTCCTCATTGAAGGCAGGCAGGAGCGTGTTTAACGGCATGCCGAACAGGAAGGGCACGATGGAGAGCAGAATCAGGCCGAAGACCGGCGGGTTCGCCCACACGTAGCGGAGCCCATCCGTCATATCCCGGACCGCGCTCTGCTGCACTTCGGCCTGCGCACTGACGCCCCGCTTGCTGACCATGAGCATGGTCACGGCAGATATGAAGTAGAGGGCGGCAATCATGAAGTAGACGATGCCAACGCCGTAGGTTGAGCTCGTATCGCCGCCGGCAAACAGGGCAATGAGAAAACCAGCGAGCGCTGGTCCGAGAATCCGGGAGAGATTCCAGCTTGTGGTGTTGAGCGCCATGGCGGTGAAGATCAAACGCTCGGGAATGAGCTCCGGCACGAAAGCCTGCCGGGCCGGCATGGAGAGCGCCAGCACGGAGCCATTAAAGAACCCGAACCAGATGAAGTCCCAGAAGGTCACCTGGTCTGTGATGATGATGATGCCCATGACCACCGTGGCGAGGCAGTTAAGCGTCTGCGCCGAAGTAATGATGGTTTTCTTTGGCAGTCGATCCGCCAGCACACCGCCAAGGAGCGAGAAAGCCACCGTGGGGATCATAAAAGACAGGGTCACCCAGGCGAGGTCGAGGGCCGATTGCGTGAGCGTATAGACCAGCCAGCCCCGGGCGATGATCTGCATGTTCATGGCGAAGGAGGAGCCAAGGGAACCCACCCAGAGCCAGCGGAAGTCGGCGTAGCTGAGCGCTTTGGTGATGTTCCGGTCAGCCACGCTGTTGAGCGTCCTCTGGGGCGAAACCGCTCAGTTTATCACGACCGCACTTTCGACCCCGGACAAGGGCCTCCGGAGGCCGTCGCCGGGTCCCGGATCCGTGGAGCCAGCGGCGCAGGCTGCGGAAGTCCCGGAGAGACCTTGGCGCCTCGGCTGTGTTAGTTTTTTCGGCCGATCTGACCAAACCTCACAACAACACATCCAGACAGAAGACTAGACAGGGGAAGGGACCATGAGCGAGTTCAAAGACAAAGTTGTCATCATCACCGGCGCCGGCGGCGGCCTCGGCAAAGCCCACGCGCTGGAGTTTGCCAAACGCGGCGCCAAGGTTGTCGTTAACGACCTCGGCGGTTCCGGCGACGGTACCGGCTCCTCAGATATGGCCGATGTGGTCGTTGAAGAGATCAAGGCTGCCGGCGGCGTTGCCATTGCCAACAAAGCCTCCGTATCAGACAGGGCCGGCGCCAAATCCATCGTTGACGACGCCGTGGCAGAGTTCGGCACCGTGGACATCCTTGTCAACAACGCCGGCATCCTCCGCGATAAGAGCTTCAAGAAGATGGAGCTCGCGGACTGGGACATCGTCATCGACGTACACCTGAACGGCACCGCCTACGTCACGCACGCCGCCTGGCCGATCATGTATGAGAAGAACTATGGTCGCATCGTCATGACCAGCTCCACCTCAGGCATCTATGGCAACTTCGGCCAGACGAACTACGGGGCTGCGAAGATGGGCATGCTCGGTTTCATGAACGTGCTGGCGCAGGAGGGTGCGGCGAAGAACATCCGCACAAACTGCCTTGCGCCGGCCGCGGAAACCCGCCTCATCGGCACCATTCCCGGGCGCGACGTGAATCCGGACGATCCCGATCCATCCCGCCATCCTCGCCTGGTAACGCCGGCGGTATTGCTCATGTGCAGCGACGACGCACCAAACGGCTGCGTAATCCAGGCTGGCAACGGGCGCTTCTCCTGTGCCGCTGTCTTCAACAATGAAGACATTGAGCTTGGCGCCGACGTGACCTATGAAGACCTGCTGGAACGCAAGGATCAGCTCCTCGATATGAGCCAGGCGACTCAGGGCTGGAGCTGGATGAAGAAGATCATGGCCGAGCGCGCGAAGAAGTCCTGAGGCCCTTCAATCCAGCAGACGGAGCCCGCCGTGGTCGGCGATCGCGGCGAGGTTCCTCGGCAGCTGCTCATCGAGAATCTTCTCCTTCTGCGCCGCAGTGAAAGGTAGAGCCACCACGGAGGAGATGATCGTTCCAAAGCGCTGGGCAATGGCAAGGCGATAGTCGCTGAGCAGGCTTTCGGCACTGTAGTCCTGCACCCCGGCCGCAATAAGACCTTCGCGATAACAGGTGAGCAGCTCGGCTTCCCAGGCACGACGCGACTCAACGGGGAAACTCTGCCCGAGCAGCCAGGCCAGATCCCAGGCGCCCTTACCCTGACCGATACCTGCCCAGTCGATGATGGCAAAACGGCCGCCGGCCGGCGTCGGGAAAAGCAGATTGCTCAGACTGTAGTCGCCGTGGCGCAGCGTTACGGGGGCTTCGATTAGCAACCGTTCCATAAGCTCGGCGAACTGGCGGCCGAGACGCTCCCCGTAGGCTGTCATGTCCTTCGGAAGACGAGGGCCGGCTGCGGCCTGAAAGGTCGGCCAGGCCGATGAAAAAAGTGCTGCAATCCGTTCAGCTTCCGGGACCACGGGCGGCGGCAACCAGTCGAAGCGGGAGAGATCCTGCCCCCACCAGCGCCCATGGAAAGCGGCCAGGGCCCGAACCGCGAGGCGCGCTTCCGTGAGTGTACAGCCCTCTGGCCGCGGCAGCGCCGGTGCGAGATCCTCGAGCAGAAGAATCTGATGACCGGTTTCAGCCTCCACGGCCCCGTAATAGCACCAAGGCACCGGCGGCACGCCAGCAGCAGCCTGAGAGGCAACGCCCCGTTCCCCCAGGAAGCCGACCAGCTCCCGGTAGAAGCCCACCTCCTTGCTGGTGTTACTGATGGTCTGCGGCCGCAGGCGCATAGCCTCGTTGCGGGAAGCCACCTTGGCAATCAGCGTCGCCGGTGCATCCTCCGCAGCATCGGCCCCGCGTGAGGAATCGGCGACTGAGTCGGACGGGGAGTCGGGCAAAGAGTCGGAATAGTCGAGCCGCAAGCGAAAGACTTCCGCCATCATGCCCTGGAAGAGATCGTCGACAACCTCAACATCGCTGACTTCCGGCAAGCGCCCGGCCAGCACCTGGTTCAGCCAGCTGGCCGTGAGATCTGCCGGGCCCCGGGGCACAGGCAGGGAAGAAGGGGGCGCGTTCAAGTCAGTAGTCGAGGCGGAAGCTGTCCCCATCGCGAACAATGTGGCCAGCAGTGGGCGCTGCGAAGTGGGTACCGATCACGAGCACGGGCCGGTCCGCATAGCGATTTAAGAAGTTGCAACGGGTGTCCGCACTCATGGCTGGATCCCAATCGGCCGTACTCGACCAGTCCGCGTGAGCGATCTGGCAGGGATGGTGAATCATATCGCCGGTGATCACGGCTTCTTCGCCGCGGGAGCG
>JBCDDI010000122.1:0-8386 GCA_039180365.1 Pseudomonadota bacterium | reverse complement strand
GTCCGCCAGAGCTACCATCCCTTTTTTCGGAGTCTGGTGCCCTACGCGGTGGCCTGGATTGACCTCGACGAAGGTCCGCGGATGCTTTCGAACATCACCGGTGTCGAGGATCC
Organism: Pseudomonadota bacterium; assembly: GCA_039180365.1. Lineage (GTDB taxonomy): Bacteria > Pseudomonadota > Gammaproteobacteria > Pseudomonadales > Azotimanducaceae > SZUA-309. The sequence goes on along the minus strand of JBCDDI010000122.1, from coordinate 8,273 downwards.
GGGCTCTCTGACCGTGGGCCAGCGTGTCACCGTTGAATGGGAAGAGCACGAAGAGCTGGCGATACCGCTGTTCCGTCCGGTCTAGCGATTCTGACCGGGTGAGCGCAGGGCGCGTAGCGCCCGGTCAGTCAGCGAGCAGCGCCTTGCGAACTTTCTCCAGACGGCGCCGGTTGGTGCCGAAGTCGCTGAGCCCGACCCGCGATGCCGAGCGCATGGCGATCACACCCTCGTCCGGGCGTAATTCGAAGGTCACATCATCGACGAAGCGGATGATGCTGGTGCGCGCTTCAGCGGCGAGATAGTCATCACCCTGCTCGATGATGCGAAAGGTCGGGTCGGCTTCCAGATGGGCAACGAGGGCCGCCCAGGCGGCGGAGGCATCCTCTGCGATCGCGGCAACCTCGAGGGGCGCGATGCCGTGCAGTCCGCCCCCGGCATCACTGCAGACGCAGTTGGGCGTGGGCGGGCAGGGAGCGATGCGGGGGCTTGCCATGGTTCCGGTCTCCGTCGTTTCAGGTGCGGGTGCGCTTCCTGCGCAGGCTGACAGCAGCAGCAGGCTCAAGGCCGCGACAACGTCTCGGCAAAGGGTTCGGTAACGGCTTGAACAAAGGCATTGGCGAAAGAAAGGCCCTGCCTCCAGGCCTTCTGGCAATCTGGTCATGGCGTTTTCCGTCCTGTTGGATGGCCATAGTCCAGATTGCACATGAAAGGCGCGTCAGCGAGCGCCGGGCGATGCCTGTCGGGGGAGCGGGTACCTTGGCCTTGCGGCCGGCCTTGGCCTCAAGCGGGCAGGCGCACCTTCGCGGTACCGAACACGCGCGTTTCCCCTTTGTCGTTGGTGACGGTCAGATCGACCTCAACCCGCCCTTCGTCGGTATCGATGTCGGTGACAACCCCATTGATGTGGTACGCCTGATCGACAATGACGGGTGCGCGAAAGATCGTGTCGACCTCTTCAATGCGCGCCGGGGGCGCCCAGCGATGAATCATGGCGCAAAGGAAACCCTGGCTCATGATGCCGGGGACGAGTGCACCTGGCAGGCCTTCCTTCCGTGCCGCCTCGTGGTCGGTAAAGCGCGGTCCGCGCCAGCCGGCGGCCTCGGTAAAGGCGATCACGTTGTCGAGGCTTGTATCCGGATCGAAGACGGGGAGCTCTTCACCGAAGTCGACGTCGCCGATGCGTTCGATGCTCATGCTTCCCTCTCCGTTGGCTTCTCGCGGATCACAACCCGGGTGTCGGCGTTGGCGAGATGCGTGCCGTCAGTTTCATAAAGGGCCATACGCACGACGAGGAAAATCATGCGGCCGGATCGTCCGGTCTTGGTATAGATATCGTGCATGTGCGTTTTGGAGCGTTTGGGACCCGGGCGGATCGGAGCGAAGGCTTCTACGGCCTTCCCCGCATCCATGCCGAGGCCGGGCATCTGCGGGAAGGTCTCCGGCAGGCCGCGCCCCCGCTGCAGGCTTGAGGCAAAGGTTGGCGGGGCCTGAAAGTCTGCGTGCGATGGATCCGTGTATTCCGGCGCCAGTTCGCCGCAGGCATTGGCGTAGGCCGCCATGGCCTCCGGGTTCAGGTCGAGCTCGCGCTCTTCGAACTCAACGCCGATCCATTCGTCTTTCAGGGCGTCAATGTCCAGGGCGCTCATGAAGCTTCCCGAAAGGTCAACGCTTCGAAGTCGCCCGCAAGCAATGCTTCCGCGAGCTCCTGCTCTGACGCGATCGGCGCACCGAAGCGCGTACCACAGCGGCCGATATGGCTCACGATGTGGGCATCGCTGCCACCAATACCGCGATAGCCGAGTTCGTCGGCCATCGCCTGGGCAACCTGATCTTCGTTTTCGCGACTGCCGCCGTTATAAACCTCGACGATACGCACCCCGTCCGGCACGCCGAATTCTTCAAGGTGCGCACTCATACCAACGCGCTTCCGGCCGGGATGGCAGGGTACGGGAACGGCGCCGTGCACATCACAGGCCTCAATCACCTGGGCCAGAGGCAGATCGATACGGCTGAAGTCGAAGGCTTCCATGAGCCCCTGATTGACGCCGAAGACAAGCACGTGGCCATATTCGGTTTCTACTTCTGCGCCTTGTAGTATGGTCAGCCCGAATTCGCGGCCCAGCGGCTCGTAGGTCAATTCAAGGTCGAACTGGCGGTGCTCCGTGAGCACAAAGCCGTCGATAGGCAGGTCCCTGGCGCGGATCCACTGACAGTAGTTTTCCACTTTGGCGCGGCCGTCGTCGGAACGGATGGAATGCGAGTGAAGATCGAGTATCACGATGTAATCACCGATTGTCGGGCGAAGCCGACAAGTCTAGCAGGGGACCTGGGGTGCCGCGAGTAAGCTACCGACAGCCCAGCGGCGAAGTTGCCATCGTTGAGGTGCCCCTGGGCGACAGCGTGATGGACGGGGCCCTCGACCACAATGTGCCCGGAATCCTCGGCCAGTGCGGGGGCGGCTGCACCTGCTGCACCTGCCACTGCTATGTGGAGCCGGGCTGGGCAGACCAGCTACCGGCGCCGCACCCGGATGAACTCGATCTGCTCGAGTATGCCCTCGGGCGGCGGCCGACGAGCCGTCTGGCCTGCCAGCTGACGCTCACAGAGGCCCTCGATGGGCTGGAAGTTGAGGTGCCTGAGAGGCAGCTTCCATGACCGAAAACAGCCTTTGCGGGGCCGATACGGCAAAAGGCGATGGTGATGCGGCAAAAGGTGATGGCAATGGCTGACGCATTAAGCTGGGACCTGCCTGAGCCCTTCTTTATCCCCATAACTGTCGAGGCCGACGCCATCGACTCCTACGGCCACGTTAACAACGCCGTTTATCTCAGTTGGCTGGAAGCCTGTGCCTGGGCCCATTCCGCCGCCGTCGGATTTCCTGAGGCGACCTGTCTCGAGATGGAGCGAGGCATGGCCGTTCGCGATCTGCGCCTTACCTACCTCGCCGCCTGTTACGAAGGCGACCAACTGGAGGTCGGCAACTGGCTGGTGCTGAATGATGGGAAGCTGCGTGCGACGCGCCGCTTTCAGATCCTGAACAGGACTCGACAGCAGGTAGCGCTGCGCGGGGAGATTGATTACGTCTGCATGAACCTCGCCAGCGGCCGTCCGACGCGGATGCCGGCTGAGTTTGTGGCAGCCTATCAGGCGACAGCAGCGGCTGAGTGAATCAGACGAAAGCCTGCGTTGAGTAGGAAGCCAGCAGCGCCAAGCCCAGCGCCGCCATGATGAGCAACTTCGTGTTGCGGTCCATCCCCGTGTCCCTCAAGAGAGCCGGGCGACTATACGCCGCGGCCGCCCCCAGGGTGTTCTGGAAAGGTAACAGGCAGGAAATCAGTGGCTTAGCCAGCTTAGCTAGAGCCGATTCGAATCAGTTGCCGACGCGTTTCAGCTTGATCACGCCCTGATTGAGGGAGCCGGATTCGAACCCCTTCAGGTCCATGGCCACGAACCGATAGCCGCAGGCCTTGATCCGGGACTCGATCGTGCCCGCGAGTTCGAGGGCTTTTGCCATTTCAGAGCCCAGCAGTTCCAGGCGGGCCACGTCTTCATGGTGGCGGACGCGGTACTGGCTGAAGCCCAGTTCCGCCAACACGTTTTCCGCCCGTTCCACCTGTTCCAGGCGCTCCTCGGTGATATGGCTGCCGTATGGAAAGCGGCTGGAGAGGCAGGCCGCCTGCGGCTTGGCGGCATTATCAAGGCCAAGGTGGTCGGCCAGGGCCCGGATGTCCGCTTTTGCAAAACCGGCTTCAACCAGCGGAGAGGCAACGTTGTGTTCGTCGGCGGCGATCAGGCCCGGACGGTGATCGCCGAGATCGTCCGTGTTGGTGCCGTTCATAACCGTGCGATAGCCGCGCTCACGCGCCATCTCATCCAGCGCATCGTAGAGGGACGTTTTGCAGTGAAAGCACCGATTCACGGGATTGGCCCGGTAATCGGGCTTCGACAGCTCGTCCGTGACGATCACCTCGTGTTCCATACCCCATTTACTGGCTAGCTCGAGCGTCAGCTTCAGATCGCTGCGTTTCAGACTCTTCGAGCCGGAGGTGACCGCGAGCGACTGGTTACCGAGGGTTTCTGCTGCCACGTAGGCGACCAGGGAACTGTCGACGCCGCCGGAGAAAGCAACGATCACCCGCTCGTGCGCGGTGATGATCGTTTTCAGGTGCTCGTACTTCTCTGCCAGTTCCGGCGTCAGCGTCGCTTCGGACATACTCATAGTGGCTGTATTGCTCAGTGCGTGATCGGTGAGTCTGCGATCTTGGCCTTCAGAGGCCGTTGATCATGTTGGCGAGAAAACCCGCTCCGAATCCGTTATCGATGTTTACCACACTGACCCCACTGGCGCAGCTGTTGAGCATGCCGAGGAGGGCCGTGATGCCGGAGAAGGAGGCGCCATAGCCGACGCTGGTCGGCACGGCAATCACCGGCTTGTCGACGAGGCCGCCCACGACGCTCGGCAGCGCGCCTTCCATACCTGCGACGACGATGACCACCTTCGCTTCACGGATTTCTTCTACCCTCGCCAGGAGCCGGTGGACGCCGGCGACACCGACATCGTTAATGCGCGCAACCGGTGAGCCGAAAAACTCGGCCGTTAAGGCTGCCTCTTCGGCAATGGGCAGATCCGAGGTGCCCGCCGTTACCACGGCAACGTGTGTTTCTTTGTCCGGCACCGGCAGTCGACGGGTGGTAATGAGCCGCGCCTCGGCATGAAAGGCCGCGTCGGGGGCAACCGCCTGAACAGCCGCATAAGCCTCGGCGCTCGTTCGGGTGACCATGACGTTCTGTCCTGCCTCGTGCATGGCCGTTACCAGATCGGCAATCTGTGCGGGAGTTTTGTGCTCGCCGTAAACCACTTCCGTGGAGCCCGTGCGTCTGCCGCGGTCCGTGTCGATGGTGCTGTGGCCGCCGACATTCTGAAAAAACGTGCCGGTAATGGCTGCCTCGGCGTCAGCCTGGGACAGGCCGCCGCTCTTATACTGCTCGAGGATGTCGGAAAGGCTCATGGTGATTCTGCTTCTGTCTGTCTGACTGATGCGTGGCTCATAGCGCTGACTCTGAAGATCCGTCGCCGAGCTCGGCGGCGACTTCGGTGTTCAGCTGCCGCTGCACGGTCAGGTAGTCGCGGCGGGATTCCCCGGCGATACGCAGCACGTCGTCGTGTTCGATCTTCCACCGGCTGCTACCGTCGCTGAAGTGAACGATCTTCACCTGCACCGGGCCGAAGGAGGTTGCCACAGTGCGCGCTTCTCTCGGCAGCATGTGTTTAGCGACGTCAACGATGCGCACGCCGATCGTCGAGGAGTGGCGGAACAGCAGGGCTTCCAGCGCTGCCGTTTGTTCCGGCGCGCACAGGACGCTCACCTTCGTTGCCGGCCGGGCTTTTTTCATGATGATCGGCGTCAGGTAGACGTCCAGGGCCCCGGAGCGAAGAAGCTGATCCACAAGCGGCTGGAAGGCCTCCGCCGGCATGTCATCAATGTTGCAATGGATTTCCTGATTGACGGCGGTCTCGAGCTCAGCGCCGGTGTCGGTGCTGTTGCCCAGCAACACGCGCATGACGTTAGGAATCTCGAAGTCTTTCTGGCCGACGCCGTAGCCGATCCGTTCTGCGCTGAAGCCTCTGGGTGCGGTCCAGTGGTTGACCACATCTTTCAGAATGGCGGCGCCGGTCGGCGTTGTTGCCTCCTGATCGATCCCGTCGTAGCGACAGGGGACGCCGGCGAGAATCTCCGCCGTCGCCGGTGCGGGTACCGGCATGAGCCCGTGGGCACAGCGGACCATGCCGCCACCCAGCTCGAGGGTTTTGCAGTACACGTGCTCGACGCCAAGAGACTCGAAGCACAGCGCTGCCGCGACGATATCAACGATCGAGTCCGTGGCCCCAACCTCGTGGAAGTGCACGGCGTCGATGGGTTTGTCGTGAATCTTCGCCTCGGCTTCGGCGATGTGCCGGAAGATCGAAAGGGCTCGGGTCTCAACGGCCGGTGCAAAGGCGGCGGCAGCGATAATCTCCTCGATGGCGGCCAGATTTCGATGATGGCCGGGGGCGCCGGAAAGGTGCACGGTAGCCCGGGTGCCGGAGATGCCGTGTTTTGCATCGCGGCGGACCTCGAGCTCGAACTCATCGGCCATGGTCAGGCGATCCAGGTCGGCTCGGAGCTCTGCTTCCGGGACGCCGAGGTCGAGCATGGCGCCGATGTGCATGTCACCGGAGATGCCGCTGAAGCAGTCGTAGACGAGCGTGTCGGCCATGGGTGTCTTTAAGAACCTGTTCCCGCCGGGCGAATGCCTCAGGCAAGCATCCTGTGAGTCGGTGCACACCAGGCGGCAATATCCAGGCCGTGGGTGCAGGCGTTCGCACAGGGTTCTCCTGAGCAGCTCAGGCAGGCTTCAGCGTTAGGCGTAAGTTCAGCGTATTCCAGCCGGGCGAATTCGACGTCTTCGTAGTCCGTGGCGTACATGCGTGTGCGCAGCACGTCGGCGATTGGTACCCCGTAGGGGCAGGCGCCCGAGCAATCGTTGCAGGCCTGGCGGCAGTAGGAAGTCCCGTTCAGCGCCGCATAGCGGCGCAGCAGATCCGCTTCGACGGTGCTCACCTGCTTTCCTCCAGATGCACCGACGTACTCGTTCATCTGCTCGATGCCGGTCATGGAGACCACCAGCGCATCCACGTTCGGGTTCGACAGGGTCCAGTGAAAGGCGGCCTGAGAGAAGGTGGCGCCCTGGTCCTCGTAGGGCCGCATGTCGTTCAGGCGAGCGCCCATGAGCGTTTTCATAGCGATCACACCGATGTCCTTCTCCTTAGCGCGGGCCAGGGCGCCGGGCAGGCCTTCCTGGGTGGCGATGCGGTTAAAGGACTTGATCAGACTTTCGTAGAAGGCTGGATCCTGGCCGAAGTTGTAGGAAACGAGCAACACGTCGACCAGGTCCTTGTCGACAGCGTAGTCGATGACGTCAATCAGGCGACCGGCGTGACCGGACATCCCTGTGAACTGAATTTTCCCGGCGGCCTTTGCACGCTCGACGAATTCAAACCACTCCGGGTTATCCAGGCGGTCCTTGTCGTTGACCGCATGGTTGAAGTACACGTCGACATAGTCCATCTGCAGTCGCCGAAGGCTGCCGTCCAGAGCGCCCATGATGCTCTGCCAGTCGTCGTTGGCCCAGGCCTTCGACTTGGAAATTACGGTGACCTTGTCCCGCTCGGAGGGGGTCAGGGCACGACCGATGACCGTTTCTGACTGGCCGCTCGTGTAGCTGTCTGCGGTGTCGAAGTAGTTAATGCCGAGGTCCAGGGCATGACGGACCAGATCCTCTTCGCCCGTTCTGAGCCGGCTTGAGCCGAAGGAGATATCGGAGATCTGGATTTCCGTGCGGCCGAGACGGCCGTAGCGCTGAATGCCAGGAGTACCAGCTGAGCTGCTACCCCGGCCCACCTGGGGCATCGTGAGACCGCCCAGGCCGCTTGCGGCAGCGATACCACCGGCGCTGGTGGTGAGGCCCGTCTTCAGAAAGTCTCGTCGATCCGAGTCCTTGAGATTGCCCTCTCTTTGATCGATCTCTCTTTGGTTGCTCTCTCGTAGGTTGCTCTCTCGTTGGTAGATAGCCGCCTCGCCGGGTTTCTGGTGCCCGTCGGAATCCCTGCTGCCGTCATGCATCCGCTGCTCCTCCGTTGCGATTAGAGTACCCTTCCACCGGGGAAGTTACGAGGAGTGAGACAGACCAATGGCCAACCGGTTCCTGTTTCTGGCCGCCTGGGTCCTGCTGTCGGCGGGGATTGTGCTCGCGTCCGCCCGCAGCCACGCCGTCGTCGAGACGGTCAAAGATCCCGACCCGCTCTTCGCCGACGAAGCGCTGTTGGAAGTTACCTTCACCGCGCCTTTTCGTGATCTCTCCAGAGACCGGGCAGAGGAGCCGGAGCGGCGAGCCGGCTCGCTGACCTGGACCGATGCCGATGGTGAGCAGACGCTGCCCGTCGAATATGAGCCGCGGGGTAAGTCGCGCCGGGATCGGAACGTCTGCACCTTCCCACCGCTCTGGGTACATTTCGAAAAAGACAGCATCAAGGGCACGCTGTTTAAGAAGCAGAACAAGGTGAAGGTTGTCACCTACTGTCGCTCGCCAACGAATTTTCAGGACTATGTCGTCAAGGAGTACCTGGCTTATCGGATTTTCAATGAGCTTTCCGACGCAAGCTTTCGCGTTAGGCTCGCACGGATCCACTACCAGGAAGCCGACTCAGACCGGAAACCGGTCACGCGCTACGG
>JBCDDI010000121.1:0-8418 GCA_039180365.1 Pseudomonadota bacterium | reverse complement strand
GCTCCTTGCCTGTGCCCGATTCGCCGAGGATCAGCACCGTGGCGTTGGACGGCGCTACCTGGGTCACGAGCTGCGCGAGCTGTTGTGCGGCTCTTGATGCGCCGGTTGGCGCCAGGGATGGCCGCGTGCGCCGCGCTCGCCTGGCCGGGACCCGGGGGGTGGTGGCCGCAAAGTCCTGAGCATCCAGTACCGGGAGCTCCGGTGCATCGGCGGTAATCGCCGCCAATCGCGCTTCGTCTGCAGCGTTAGTTTCGCCAAGGACAACGGCAGTCCAGACGATCGCGGGTGGTTCGATCTCGGCGGCTGTGGTGTTTGGACTTGTGCCAGCGTCTGTGGGCGAGGGCCACGGTTCGTAGCCGAGGAAGGTGAGCAGCTGGGCTACCTGGGAAGCGCGCTCAGGGTCGCGCTCCAGGATCAGAACCCTGCCATGGGCGATCACATTCGGTCTCCAACATCGTGCGGGCTGACCCTTCCCCGGTCGGCGCCGCCTGGCTCCCTTACTCTCGCGAGCATGGGCAAGCGTAGTGCCTACCTCGCCCCTAAGCAAGCGCTCAGGTCCCGAGAGCCCTCAGCTTGCGTGGCCCCGATGGCTACATTATCTTGCGGAGCGGAGGGCAGCTCCGCCCTTCGCACGTCACAGCACGACTCGGGCTATTCAAGGAGGAATCGCGCCCCCAGTGGATCCGGCAAGCACATCTGCTAATGAAGACCGCTTCCGCGCGCTCGCCGAGCACTCCGACGAGGTCATCGTCGAGGTGGGCCCCGATACCCGACTGACCTACGTGAGCCCGAACGCCGGTGCTGTCTTTGGTATCGATGCGGCTGAACTGACGGGACTTGACCTCGCAACCATTGCCACGCGCCTTGACGTGTCTCCGAAGGAAGAGCTCGCGGGCTTCGCCGGCCCTCTCTCACTCGGGCAGCTCATTGCCCGTGGCCCCTATCAGCGGGTTCGCCGCATCAGCCTGCCGAACGGCGGGGTGCATTGGATCGACATTGCGGTTACGGAGTTTGAAGCGGCTAACGGGCAGTCTCGCGCCACGGCCGTGGTCCGCGATATCTCTCAGCGGGTGCAGCTGGAAGAACAGCTCGTTCGCTCGCAGAAACTCGAAAGCCTGAGCGTACTGGCCGGTGGCTCTGCGCACAGTTTCAACAATCAGTTGACGACCATTCTGCTGAACGTAGAACTGGCCATCTCCGAGGTTGAAGACGGTGAAGGGCAGAAGATCCTGCCTTATCTCTGGGCCGTGGTAGAAGCCGCGTCTCGCGCCGAGGAAACAACCAACCAGCTCCTTACCTATGCAGGCAAACAGGCGCTGGAAGCCAATGGCCTGGATCTGACCAGCGAGATCCGCTCCCTGCGCGGTTTCCTCCGGGCGGTTGTGGCCGGCCGCGCGAATCTGGATTTCGAGCTGCGCAGCTGGCTGCCGAAAGTGCAGGCCGATGGAAAACAGCTCAGCCAGCTGCTCACGCATCTCACTCTCAACGCGGTGGAGGCCTGTGCTGAGGAGGGAGGCAGTGTGGTGGTTTCTACCGGCACGCTGGAACTTGAAGAAAACTCGCCGGATGCGATCCGCACTGGTCTGCCACCGGGAACCTATGTCTGTCTGGCGGTGCGCGACAATGGTGAAGGGATTGAGCCGGAAGCCCAGCTGAAGCTTTTTGATCCGTTCTTTACCACGCGCACCGGCAGCGCGGGTCTTGGTCTCGCTGAGGCGCAGGGCATCGCCCGGGCTCATGGCGGCACGATCATCGTCGATTCGCTGCCGCGCCAGGGTGCGGTTTTTAAGGTGCTGCTTCCGGTGGCGGACCGGGTTGTTGTCCTTGCACCGGTGGATGCCGACAGCACAGCAGTGCGCAGCACGCCTTCGAGTGGCTCAGTGCTTGTTGTAGATGATGAAGATCACATCCGAACTCTCGCGGCCGTTGGGCTCCGTCGCGCTGGCTACGAGGTGCTCACCGCCAACTCCGGCCGGCAGGCCATGGCACTCTTTGCGGAGCATGCGGATCAGATCGACATGCTGATTACGGATCTGGCCATGCCCGAGATGACGGGCGAAGAACTCATCGCCAAGCTTCGTCGTACGCATCCCGATCTGCCGGTGCTGCTCATGAGCGGCTACAGCCGGGCTGCTGTCAGCGACAGCCTGACAAAACTTCCGACCATCGCCTTTCTTCAGAAACCTTTTCTTCTGAGCGAACTTGTTGCCTGCGTCGCACGCATCGCGGAACCGAAAAGCCAGACACGCGGCTGAAGGCGCGCCAATCACCTGACAGCTTCAGGCAACGTTGTTGTCTCTCACGCAAAGCCCGACTGCGATTCAGTCACTTCTCAGCGTTCAATTTCCGTCGCGTTCGACGATTCGTGACTCCCTTCTCAATTAGCGCCTAAAGATTCCTGTGTACTGGCCGAACCTTTGGACGGCTTGGTCCCTTCGCAGGAAGGGCTCAGGTTGTGGACCTAAATCACCCAAGGAGCAACGACATGAAAGTCAAGACTAAGGTCAAGGCTGGCACGATTCTCTGGAATAACTAAGCCGCCGAAACGGCTGGGGCAGCAGTACCGCCCCAGCCATCCGGGGGGAACGATGAGGCTCCTGACAGCTGGATAAGCAGGAGCGGGTCTGAACTACGGATCAGACTCTCTAACCGTCAGTCTGTTCGAAGGAACGAGCGGGTCAGTGGCAATACCTTTTGAAAACACGCTTGGGGCCGTGCGTTATGGCTCTTTACGGGCTGGCTGGTGGCTGGGCGGTCTGGGCTTCGTGCTGCTTGCGTTCTGGCTCTTCGTCGCCGTCTCCATTGCGCTGCCTGTAACTGTTTCAAGTGCTGATGGTCGGGCGGTTTCCGCCACCGACTCCCTCGAGATCACCAGTGTGTCCAGTGAACCGCTGGCAACCATTCCCTATCAACTCGGCGATCGCGTTAACGCCGGCGATCTCCTCTTTGCCTTCGATGCCGAGGCGCTGGAGCTGGAACTGGCGCGCAGCCGTGAGCGGCTGGCCGCGCTGAAAGCAGAGGTCGAATCGGTCGACCGGGAAATTGTCTCCATTGGGGCCACGCTCGAAGGCGAACTCAGCAGCTTCGACATGGCCGCCGCCGCCCTTGCTGCCCGGATCGAGGAAACCCACGCGGAACTCGACTACGCGCTGGAAGCCGAATTCCTTTACCGGCAGATGCGCGCGGAGCGGCAAATTGACGCGCTCAAACATGCCCGCGCGGAGACAGAAGTGTCGCGACTGCGGCTCCGTCTCGAAGCGCAGGAAGCCGAAGCCAGCGAACTGCTCGCGAAGCGGGGCCTGGCAACGAGTCGCACGGAAACAACCCGCGCTCAGCTCATGGGGCAGCGTGCCCGACTCACGGGCGACATTGCAGAACTCGAACCGGAACAGCGTCGGATCCAACTGCGCATAGAGGAGTTGTCGGTGCGCGCACCCTTTGATGGCGAAGTTGGCGCCATGGCTCGGGTCTCTGTCGGTGAATCGCTGCAACCCGGCGAGTGGCTCATGACGCTGGTGCCTTCGCGCGAGTATGAATTTCAGGCCACCTTCGCTGCCCGCGAGGCTGCCGGTCGCCTGCAGGCGGAGCAGCCGGCGCGGATTCGGTTCTTTGCGCTGCCCTGGACCGAATACGGCACCCTGAACGCACGGGTGCTGCGCGTCAGCAGTGAAGAACGGAATGGCACAGTCCAGGTGGATTTTGCCGTGGATAAAAACTCGCCGCTGGCCGCACAGCTCAACCACGGTCTCAAAGGTCAGGTTGTTGTCCAGATCGACAAGGCAACGCTGACTGAACGTCTCTTCTGGCTCCTGAATCGACCCGCTCAGAGCCCGTTACTGGCACTCGAGCAGTCGACTTCCCACTGATGCGACGCAACGTTCCTGAAGTGACCCAGAGTTCCGCCATGGACTGCGGTCCGGCGGTGCTGGCCGCAGCCCTCGACGGCTTTGGAATCTCCGTCAGCTATCCGCGCCTGCGGGAAGCCTGCCAGACGGATGTGGATGGCACCTCTATCGATGCGCTGGAGGAACTGGCCAATCGGCTCGGCGTGGAGGCTGAGCAGGTGATGCTACCGAGCGACTTCGTGCTCAGTCGCAGCAATCGAAACCTTCCCTCAATTGTTGTCGTTCGCCTGCCGAACGGACTTACCCACTTTGTGACTGTCTGGCGTCGGGCTTTCGGCTTCGTGCAGATCATGGATCCAGCCCGGGGACGCTCGTGGATGCGGGAAGACCGCTTTATGGACTCCCTGTATCAGCATCGTATCGTCGTCGACGCGGAAGACTGGCTGGCCTATGCGGAGACGGAGGAGTTTCGTGCCTACCTGCTCGAAGGCTTCGCTGAGTTGAAGGTGGAGCCCGAGCGCGCTGAGGCGATGGTCACGGACAGTTTCTCAGCGGGGAGCTGGTTGCCCATCGCCCGGCTTGATGCGGCGCTACGTTTCTGCCGAACGTTGATTGCCAGTCGCCGCCGCGGCATCGATGGTTTCGAACTCCTGCAGGCGCTGCTTGAGTCGCCGGAGTTGATTCCGGAAGACAGCTATCAGGTTCAGGCGGTTGATGAGCAGAGCCTTACGCTCCGCGGCGCGGTGCTGCTGCGCATGGTCGGCCGGAAAGAGCAGGTTGATGTTGCGGATCCCGTTGTGGCGCACAGTCTCAACCCGGCGCAGCAGTCGGTCCCCGCAAACCTCTTCAGAATCTGGCGGGAACTCGGCTTACAGTCCATGGCGGCTGCCATGGTTGGGATCAGCCTGCTCGTCGCCCTGGTCACCTTCCTGGAAGCGCTGGTTTTTCGTTACCTGATCGGTTCGCAGCCCCCGGCGGAACTGCCGCTGCTGGCGCTCGTTGCCTTCCTTGTCCTCACACCGCTCATTGGGGCCCTGGCGTTGGAAGCCGCGGGCCTGCGGCTGGCGCAGGTCCTCGGACGCTGTCTCAGCGCCAATCTGCACGCGCAGCTGCTGACCAAGCTGCCGCGCATGACGGACAGCTATTTCGCCAGCCGCCTGCCCTCGGATCTTGCAGAGCGCGGCAACGCGATTTCCCAGCTGCGCGAGTTTCCCGAGCTGCTGCGTCAGCTGCTGATGCTGGCGGCGCGAGTGACTTTTGTACTCATTGGACTGGTCTGGCTGCTGCCGGAGCTTTCCCTGGCGGTGGCGCTGGCCGGCGTGTTGGCACTGCTTGCGCCGCTGGCCATTTACCCGCTGTTGGTGGAAAGGGATCTGCGCGCCCGCACTCACCTCGGTGCGTTATCCCGCTACTACCTGGATAGCCTGCGTGGCGCGGAGACCATCGGTGCGCATGGTGCAGCACCCCTCGTACGCCAGGAACAGGAGTCGCTGCTGCAGGGCTGGATCAGCGCTGTGAACGAACAGCAGCGTCCGACGCTCCTGTTCGAAGCCCTGCAGCTGTTAATACTCGCTTCGCTCGGGATTCTGCTCGTCCTCCATGCACTGGACAGTGCAATGGCGCTCGGCACGGTTTTGCTGATCGCCTATTGGTCGTTGTTCGTTCCGGTGCTGAGCCTTCAGTTCACCCAGGCCCTCAAGCAGCTGCCAAGCTTCACCAATATCGCCCGACGCGTTCTTGAACTGATCGACGCGGAAGAAGAAGAGACCAGCGCTTCGATTCCAGACGCCGACGGTGCCGATGCTGAAGGCGGCGTGCGCATCGAGTTTCGTGGTGCAGCCGTGCATCGAGGTGAGAACGCTCTGCTCGAAGCGATCGACCTGCGTCTTGAGGCCGGTGAACGCGTCGCCATTGTTGGGACTTCGGGTTCCGGTAAAAGCTCCTTCCTTGGGACGCTGCTCGGCTGGAACTGCATTGATGCCGGTGAACTGCTTGTTGATGGCGAGGTGCTCCATGCAGACGCCGCCAGGAAGCTGCGGGAGCAGACGGTGCTCATTGATCCAGAGCTCTATCTCTGGAATCGCAGTCTTTACGACAACCTGGCCTACGGGGTGGACAGTGTTGCCGCGCAGGATGCGGAGTTTGCACTTGCGGCTTCGGAACTGCTCACCGATCTCGGACATATGGACGCGGGTCTGGCCACCTCCACCGGTGAGAACGGCAGTCGCCTTTCGGCCGGGGAGGGCCAACGCCTGCGCCTGGCTCGCGGACTGCTGCGTCGGGACCAGCGACTTGTGCTCCTTGACGAACCCTTCACGGGCATGGCTACCGAGCAGCGTCGGCGAATCTGGCAGGCCATCGAGCGCCGCTGGCCTGCCGCGACGATGCTCTTTGTGAGCCACAATGTTGCCGAAACCGAAGCTTTTGCCCGGGTGCTGGTCTTTGATGGCGGGCGCATTGTTGAGGATGGTGCGCCAGGTGAGCTGGCGTCGCGTCCTGGCTCCCGCTATGGCGCACTGCTTGAAAAAGAACGCGCCGTTGCTGCGCATCTTGCCGACACCGGCCGCTGGCGGCAGCTTGCGCTCCGCGAGGGTGAGGTGACCGGACAGTGACGATGCTGACCGCCTCCCTGCTCTGGCAGCCCGGAACCCTTGCAGAAGGCCTGGCGCAGCTGAGCGATCAGCTCGCGGTCTCTTCCAGTCTTCGATCTGTTGATTCTGAGCGGTCACCGGCAACCCTCGAGGAAGCGCTGCCCGGTGCCTACGCGGACGGCATCAGTGAGCTCACGGCGCTTGAGTGTGCGGCGGACAGGGTCGCTCGCTGTATCGCAGAATCCGCCCCGCTCATTGTGGCCCTTGGAAGTTCGGAACGCGCCGTGCTGGTGCTGCGGGCGAACGCGCGGTCGGTTCAGGTGCTCGCCCAGGATGGTCGGAAGGTCCGTGTTCCCATGGCGCAGCTGATCGACGAGCTCCACAGCCGCGCTGCAGAGCCCCTTGAAGAAGGCTTGTCCGATCTCGAACGGCTTGCAGGATCCGCCGCGGCAGATGCCTGCCGGGCCGAATACCGCCGTCAGCGCCGGACGTTTGTCGGCTGGCGGATCCCGAGAGAAGCGGTGGCCTTTAAAGATCGCCTGCTCGGGCAGGGGCTCTTCGGCAGCGCCGCGGCGCTCCTTGCTGTACACGGATTGCACTTTGGCCTCTGGGTGCTCAGCTGGGTGCTCCTGGTCGGCGCGTTGTTGAGTGTCGGCGATCGCAGTGCGCTGCTGACACTCTGGGTCCTTGCGCTTGGTTCTTCCTTGTTACTGCTTTCCGCGGAATCGCTGCTTCAGCAGAGTATTGCCGCGCGCTTTGGCGTCGTCATCAGACAGTGGCTGTTGAAGACGGCGCTCAGGTTGGATGAAGCGGCGCTTCGCGAAAAGGGCATTGGCGCCCTGACCGCAATGGCGCTGGAAGCCGACCGCCTCGATACCCTGGCGACTCAGGGCGGACTCCGGGTCCTGCTCGCCGCGCTGGATACGCTGGCGATTGTTGCGGCCTTCCTCTGGTTCGCCGGGCTTCAGCCCCTACTGCTGCTTTTTGCCCTGGCGCTTCTATTGTCACTGCGCTGGTGGATGGCTTACTACAAAGCCCAGGAACGATTACACAGGGCACAGCTGAAGCTCACTGCCGTGCACACCGAAGAGATGATCGGTCACCGGGCCCGGAAGGCTCTGCTTGGCGAAGCAGACTGGCATCGGCAGGAAGAGAGCTGTCTTGCGGCTTACGATCAGGCCTGTGCGGCCGTCGACCGCCTTGAGCTGGCCCTTGCCGCCGTGCCGCGACTGTGGGCCGTGCTCGGAGTGAGCGTAATTCTGCTGGGGTTTTTCGGACAAGGCATGGCGACGCTGACAAGTGTGGCCATGATTGGCTTCGTCATCGTTGGCTTCGGTATTCTCAGCAGTGCCGGGAACGGCGTGCTCAAACTCCTCCAGGCGCTTGTCGCCTTCCGCTTCCTCGAGCTGCGTGACGACGTCGCTCCGCCGGTCCAGGACCTGCAGCCGGCACCCGTTCCAGAAGGGTCTGCACAGTTCATCGTGCAGGACCTGGCCTACAGCTACGAGGACGCAAGCCGGACTGTACTGCGGGATGTGAGTTTTTCCATGGCGCCGGGTGAGAAAACGGTGCTCACCGGCGATTCCGGCAGCGGCAAGTCGACGCTCGGGTCACTCCTTGCAGGACGCCTGCAGGCCCGCTCCGGCAATGTGCTGAGCCAGGGCATGGACCGGCACGTGCTGGGTGATCGGTCCTGGCTGCAACAGGTCTGCTATCTGCCGGAGCCCGGCAGCAACCATGTGCTCACGGACACCTTTGCCTTCAACCTGCTCCTGGGTCGAAGCTGGCCGCCAACGCCTGAGGACCTCGCGGCCGCCGCCGACGTCGCCGGGCAACTGGGCCTTGGTCCGCTCATGGAACGGATGCCGGGCGGCATGATGCAGATGATCGGAGAAGGTGGCTGGCGTCTCTCGCAGGGCGAGCAGGCCCGACTGTTTCTTGCCCGGGGCATTCTCCAGGGCTCCCGGGTTCTGATCGTCGAT
>JBCDDI010000120.1:0-8435 GCA_039180365.1 Pseudomonadota bacterium | reverse complement strand
GTCTGCGAAGCCGTCGCCGTTCACGTCGCCGACGGCGTCGAGCAGGCGCTGGGGTTGCTCCGCGTCATCATCCCCGTCGCCGAATTCTACGGAGAGGAAGCTGCCCAGGACATCGTTCATGTCCGGATCCAGCGTCTTTGCATCCTCGGCGAAGCGGCCACCGGGGCCCTGCTCGTAGATCTGAAAGCGCCCGTTGATCCAGAAGGCGAGGTCCTTGCGCCCGTCGCCGTTAGCGTCGAACACATGCGGCGTTTCCGCCCGGAAACCGACCATCTCGCTGGACTCGCTGAAATCCATACGCGGCCCTGGCCCCAGGGTTTGCGGGGCGCTGAAGCCGTCCGGCTGCTGCAGGGCAACCTGCCAACCATCGAAGTCAGGCATGAGAAAGTCATCGAGACCGTCCTCGTTCAGATCGAAAAACATCTCAAAGGTGGGTGACGCATCCCAGTTGCTGCCGACATACATGGACCGGGCGCTCAGCATCGGTTGGAAGGTGGCGGTGCTTTCCTGCAACACGAGTACCTCCGAGCGCTGATAGCCGGCCAGGGCGATGCCATCACCACGCTGCACGGTATCGACGAGGTCCATGGCGCCGTCGAGCTCCGTATGCAGATAGCGCTCCCAGCCGGTTCCGTTCTGGCGGAAAAGGGTCACCGTACGGATCGGTTCCTCCAGACCAAGGGCCTGCTTTTCCCGCTCGTCGAGGTCGGGTGTTTCAATCACCAGCAGCATCGGCACGCTCTCACTCTGGGCATTTTCCGAGGAGAGGTCCGAGGAGACGCTCGAAGAGAGAAAAGGCATGAACGCGACCTTCTGATCGGCCGCCAGGGGAATGGTCTCAGTGCTGAATTCGAGGGCTGCCGCAGCAGACGCCCAGCCGGCCGTCAGGGTAAAAAAGACGATGCTGAGGCCATAGCCGCGTAGACGGCGGGCGGCGGTTTTCCAGAAGTGGGTGATCCAGAGGACGGGTTTCATGAGAGCGTCGTACGTTTGGGGGGCGTAACGATATCCGACCCCTCAAGGCTGGGGAAGTTTCCTTGCGAGCTACCAGGCGTAGGCCTCCGGCGCCTCTCCGCAGGGTGGAAAAATCTCGTCGAGCCGCCCCAGGGTGGCTTCGTTCAGAGCCACCTCCGGCGTTTCCAGCACCGATTCCAGCTGGGCAAGGCTGCCGGGACCGATGATCGTGGCGGTGACTGCCGGTTGATGCAGGAGCCAGGCCAGAGCGACAACGCTCGTCGGCTGACCGAGGTCCTGGCACAGGGCGCCGAAGGCATTCAACTGCGCGGCGCGATTGCTCCGGGCCTCGAGCGCATCATCACTCTGGCGGCGTCCGGCCGTGGCACTCGCCGCTGGTGCCAGCAGGCCCCCGGCGAGGGGGCTCCAGGGAATAACCCCCACGCCGTAAGCCCGGCAGGCGGGCAGCACTTCGAGCTCCACCCGGCGCTCGATCAGGTTGTAGAGGCTCTGTTCTGCAACGAGCCCAAGCTGATGCCGGGCGGCTGCCTGCTCATTGGCCCGGGCGATGCTCCAGCCGGGAAAATTGCTCGAGCCGACGTAGGTGATTTTGCCCTGGGTGATGAGCCGCTCCATGGCCTGCCAGATCTCTTCCATTGGCGCCGCCCGGTCGATGTGGTGCATCTGATAGAGGTCGATGTGATCGACACTGAGACGTTTGAGGCTTGCGTCGCAGGCCATCTGAATGTGCCGCGCTGACAGCCCGCGATCGTTCACGTCCTCGGACATGGGTTCATGGACCTTGGTGGCCAGGACAACTTTCTCCCGCAACCCGGGACGCTTGGCGAACCAGCGTCCGAGAATGGTCTCTGTGGTGCCGACGCCGAGCTCGCCCCCGTACTGATTCGCTGTGTCGATGAAGTTGATACCGGCGGCGACGGCGGCATCGAGTATCTCGAAGGATTCCGCCTCCGGTGTTCGTGGGCCGAAGTTCATGGTGCCGAGGCAGAGTTCGCTGACATTGAGGGCCGATCGACCGAGCCGTCGGTATCGCATGGCTGCTTTCCTTTTTCTTTTTCCCTTTTTTGGGGGGCGTCCCTTCAGGGAGCCCGGAGCGTGGCACCGGTGATCAGTTCTTCGCTCGAGTCGGCCACGCTGAAGCGGGTAAGCCTTCGGGCGCGCTCCGAGAGCTTCTGATGATCCGCATAGCTGATGCCGGGCACCATGGGCTCCCGGAACCAGGGTGCGTAGAACTCAAGATTCGGTATAGCCCGGGTTGCTTCAGAGAGGTTTGGGGTGCCGCCGTGCCAGGCTCGCGTATCGCGGACCATGATGGCGCCCGCCGGGGCCGGGCAAACGGTGCTGAGACGCATCCACTCAGGTTCTTCTTCCAGGCTCGGGATCCGCGCGCGGGAATTCTGGGTACCTGGAATCTGTCGGGTTGGACCGTTCAGTCGGGTGATCTCCTGGGGCAGGAAGTTCACACAGATATAAGGGCAGGGCAGGTCGCGGATCGTCAGGTTACCGCTAGGATCTTTGAAGGCACTGAAGGGAGAGTCTTTCGCGCTGACAAAGTCACGCACGTCCGCGTGCAGACGCTGGTAGTCGGTGGTGCCGGCCAGGCAGAAATCGCCGCTTGCGGCGCGCAGGATAAAGTCTTCGGAGCCGAACAGCGTGCCAACGAAGTCTGTCACGAACTCGATCTCCAGAAGCATCTGCCATTCCGGTCTGTGCAGTTGGCTGCGGGTCAGGCTGGAGCCACCGAAGGAGTAGCGCTGCGCGCCGCGGTTGCCGGAGCGGGTCTCGTCCAGGCTTACGATCTCCTCAATGACCGCGTTGCAGCCTTCGGCGAGTCGGGCCGTCTGCTCACTGCTGAGCACCCCTTCGATGACGACGAAACCGTCGCGGCGAAAACGGTGTACGGCACGCTCCGTCTCGCCCGTCGTTAGCACCTCCAGAGACTGGATGCCATTGTTGACTTCCAGATGACTGCGAAGGGCCAGGACCTCCGGATCGTTCCTTGCCTTTCTGGACCAGCCCAGCGCGCTGGCGGCGTTTGTCATGGTCGACGGCTCCCTTCCCACAGCTCTCTCAGACTGCCACCTTGCACCAGTAAAGCGGTGGCTGCCAGCGCGGCCACTCAGGGCCTGTGGGCGTAGGCGGCAACAACCGGAAGATCTGCGTCGGCCCAGTCGAAAAGCGCCAGCTCCGCCTTGGTGACCCAGGCGATCTCCGCGTGCTCACGGGCGACAACGGCGCCGCGGCTTATGGTGCAGAGGTAGGGAAGCAGACGAATGGACAGGTTCGGATAGCGATGGACGTTTGTCTCCAGCGCCGCCCCGACGGTGACGGTGCAGTCGAGTTCTTCGGCGATTTCCCGGATCAGCGCCTCGGCGGGACTTTCCCCGGGCTGCACCTTGCCGCCCGGGAATTCCCACTTCCCACCGGTTGCGCCACCGGGGCCGCGCCGGGCGATGAGGACTTCATCGCCAGCCTCGATGAGGGCGCAAACGACGTCGACGGGCTCGCTCAGGCCCGCCAGACCCGCTTGTTCATGGAACCGAACATCTCTGAAAGCTCAACGCGTGTCGGCGTGATCCGAATGGGGCAGAAATTCGGATCTTCCGGGCCGGTCGAGCCGAACTGCGTAAGGTCGTAGTCGATGGCGTCCCAGGCGTGATTCTTAGTTGCCTGGTCTGTTACAAGCTCGGCGGTGCCGCGCACCATCACATGCACGAAGTCCGGGGGTGCCACCTGATACTGAATGTCCACATGTGGATTGGCCTTGAGCTGCCGGGCTTTCGGTGACTCCGGACCGGTGGCGAACCAGAGTGTTTCGCCGTCCCAGGTGGGGTGTACGATACGCACGCGCGGTTCGCCGTCGGCGACCGTTGCGATGGCGCACCAGATAGCCTTCTTGCAGGCTTCGTCTACGGCGGTAAAAAATTCGGCCCTTTCGTTTTCGCTGATTGTGCTCATCGCAGTGCTCCTCTTTTTACGTTGTTCCGTCTTCAGTTATTCCGTGCGTTCGCCAGCTTCGTCGTAGGCGGCGAGCAGTTCGTACCAGCCCGAGCCGCCGACCCGCAGGGGAATTGCATCAAACTTGCTTGCCGTGGCCCAGTGTTTACCGCGGCCCTCCCAGGCTTTCGGGTCGGCCTGCCAGTCGTTGATCAGCCGCTCGGCGGCCTCATAGCTCTCGGCCTCTACTTCATAGAGGGACAGGTAGCGGGCGGGGGTGTCTATGTCGAGGTGCGGTCCGGCCAGGCGGAAGACCTGACTTTTTACGAAACCCGGGCAGCGGGCCGTGTCTTCGATGTGTTCGTCGAGGAACCATTCCTTGAAGGCCGCTTCCGAAGCGTCGTCCGGCGGCTCGCAGAGGCCGATGAGCATGAACTTTGCCATGGGTTACCTTCTGCGTCCTTATGCGTTTGGCTTTTTGTCACCGGGGGCGCGGATGATGAAGGCAGGTTTTGCCTCGCTCACCTTAGCCCAGCTTTTCCCGGTTTCCTCCACAGTCATGAGCCGTCGCACTTCCCGGGCAATCTCTTCCGGTGACATGAAGACTGCGGCTTCCGTGCGCTGGGCTTCCGGAATGATGGCCGTATCGATACCGCCGGGGCAGAGGGCGTTGATGCTGATCTGCCGTTCCCTAAGCGTTGGCCCGAGGCTGCGAACGAGGCCGACGACGGCGTGTTTGCTCATGGCGTAGAGGGGGTCAACGTCGTAGGGGGTGACACCCGCAAGCGAAGCGGTGACTACGATGGCAGCACCCGGCTCGAGGACCGGCAACAGGCTTTTCAGACCAAAAACCACACCGTCCACATTCACGCCCATCATGCGCCGGTAACGGTCAAGGACCATCGCATCGAAACGGTACTCATCAAGGGGCGCGTCAGGCGGGGCAATCTGAATGCCGGCGTTCAGGTGGATACGATTCGGTGTGCCGAAGTCACTGAGGCTTGCCGCCAGCTTCTCCCAGGCCTCGGGGTCCGCGACATTCAGATGCTGATAGACGGCGCCGGTTTCGGCGGCTAAGGCCTCGCCGGCCGCGTCGTCAATATCGAGGGCCAGCACCGGTTCGCCGGTGGCCCGGGCGGCCCGCACCACAGCGTCGCCAATGCCTGAGGCTGCACCGGTGACGAGCCAGATCGCTTCCCCCTGGTTCTCCTCTTGATTCCTCTCCTGATTCCTCTCCTGACTCATCACGTGGGCCTCCCCTCCCGCGTTGACTTTCTGGTCGGGCGTCCTCAGCCGAGCACGATGTCCGCGAAGGTGCGCAGCTGTGCAACGTTCTGGGTGGACACCAGCAGCGACGTCACCGGTGTGTCGCGCCAGGCATCAAGGCGGTCCTTGATGCGGTCCACGGAGCCGACCAGGGAAATCTCGTCAGCGAGCTCCGTGGGCACCGCCTGGGCGGCCTCGTCTTTTTTGCCATCCAGGAACAGATCCTGAATTTTCTCTGCCGCTTCCGCAAAACCCATTCGTTGCACGAGTTCGTTGTGGAAGTTGCGTGATTTGGCGCCCATGCCGCCGATGTATAGCGCCAGGCTGTGTTTCAGCGGCTGCAGCGCGGCCTCGACGTCGTCGTTAATGATCACGGAAACGCCCTGCATGATTTCAAAGCCCGGCTTCGCGTGGGCGATCTGGTCGGCGTAAACCTCCTGGCGATAAGGCGAGTAATAAAGCGGCAGCCAACCATCGGCGATCTCGGCCGTCATGGCGACGTTTTTAGGTCCTTCCGCGCCGAGGAAAATCGGCAGGTCTTCGCGGTAAGGATGGGTAATGGACTTCAGCGGTTTGCCGAGCCCCCAGGAACCTTCGCCGCTGTAGGGCAGCGGGTAGTGCTCACCGTCGTTACTGACCGGTTCCTTGCGCGCCAGGACCTGACGGATGATGTCGACGTACTCGCGGGTTCTGGCCAGGGGCTTGCCGAAGGGGCGGCCGTACCAGCCTTCAACCACCTGCGGACCCGAGACCCCGAGCCCCAGAATCATGCGACCCTTTGAAAGGTGATCGAGGGACAGCGCCGCCATGGCCGTGGCGGTGGGTGCCCGGGCCGATAGCTGAGCGATGCCGGTGCCGAGGCGGATCCGCTCCGTGTGCGCGCCGATCCAGGCGAGCGGAGTAAAGACGTCTGAACCCCAGGCTTCTGCCGTAAAGACGGCGTCGTAGCCGAGCTTCTCGGCTTCCTGGGCAATTTTCACCATGTCCGGATTCGGGGCGGCGCCCCAGTAGCCAAGCTGCAGTCCGAGTTTCAGGTCCTTCATCGCTTAATCCTTCCTCACCTGTCTTCTTTGTTCACCGGTCTGCGCCGGGCCGGTCATGCTAGCAGAACCCCGGGGAAAACCGTCACCCCTGATTGTTTCCACGAGGCAGTGATGCCAGCATAGGCGGCTGTCTGTAGGAAGATCCGAGCACTATGTCTGAAGCAAGCAACGCCCAGGAGCAGGACAAGGAACAGAAAGAGTTCCGCGAGTACTGTCGCAGCTGGCTGAATGAAAACCGACCGGGACCCACGGAGCTGCCCCTGCCGCAGGCGGCTTACGAGGTGACCTATGATGACCATCGCAACTATCTCTGCGACTGGCAGGCGCGCTGTTATGAAGCGCAGCTCATAGCCACGGACGTGCCCCGGGAATACGGCGGCCACGGCCACACCGGCTTTCAGGCCATCGCCAGTGCTGAGGTCCGCCGCGCCCAGGTGCCCTACTTCATCAATTGGATCGGCCTCGGTATGACGGCGCCGACGCTGCTGCAGCTCGGTACGGAAGAACAGAAAAAGCGTTTCCTGCCGCCGATCTTCACGGCGGAAGAGATCTGGTGTCAGGGTTTCAGCGAACCCGGTGCCGGATCGGATCTGGTCTCACTGCAGACGTCTGCGGTGAAAGACGGTGACAACTGGGTGGTGAACGGCTCGAAGGTCTGGACGAGTCTGGGCGCACTCTCGAGCTGGATGCTGCTCCTTGCCAGGAACGACAAAGACGACAAGTACAACGGCATCACCTACTTCTTAGCCCCCATGGATCAGCCCGGCGTCACGGTGCGACCGATCCATAAGATGACGGGCGAGTCCGGTTTCAATGAGGTGTTCCTCGAGGACGTCATCATTCCCGACGATCTCCGCGTGAGCGATGTCGGTGCGGGCTGGAAGGTGGCCATGACCACGCTGACGAGCGAGCGGGGCGCCGGTATGGGGGTCGGTGCTGTCGCGAGCAGCGAGTCACCGCTCACGGCCGTGCTCGAGCTCATCGATCTGGCCAAACGTACGGAACGCGAAGGGCGCACGCTCTGGGACGATCCGGTCTGGCGGGAACGGATCATGAAACTCTATGAGCGCACGGAGGCGAGCATGCAGAACGCCCGGCGTGCGCGTGTGAAAACCTTAAACGGTGGTGCCATGCGCCTGCCCCTGCAGGGCAAGCTGGTCGGCAGTGAGATCGGCCAGGAGCTGAACGAGGTTGCCCTCGCGATCCTCGGCATGCGCTCCAGTCTCTATGTCGGCGACCCGAACGCTGAGGCTGACGGCAAATGGGCCCTCGGCTATATGAACAGCTACACCGGGACCATCTCCGGCGGCAGCAGTGAAATCCAGCGCAACATTCTTGGCGAGCGGGTCCTCGGCCTGCCGAAGACGAAGTAGGGGGGAACCATGACGCAGCCGAGAGACTATGGATTTAGTGAAGAGACAGCCATGCTCAAGGAGTCGGCCGAACGCTTCCTGACGGAAGCGCGGCCCGTGGACCAGCTCCGTCCGCATCTCGCCGGAACGGAAGATCCTTATCGTGGTGAAACCCGTAAAGGCTGGTATGACGCCGACGGCTGGCAGCAGATGGTAGAGCTTGGCTGGACCATGCTCGCAGTACCGGAGGCGAACGGCGGTCTTGGGATGGGTCTTGTTGCAGCCGTTGCCATCCAGGAAGAGATTGGCCGCGCGGCCTGCCCGACGCCGCTGACCAGCACCCTGCAGGCCACCTTTCTGGCGCGGGCTGCCGGTGCGGATGAACTGCTTGGGCGCATCGCCAGTGGCGAAGCTGTGGCGCTGGGACTCTTCGGCGAAGCCGGTTCCCTGGAAGCTGATTCCACGGACGTGACCGTGGCAAACGGAAAGCTCACCGGCACGAGCTGGTTTGTGCAGGATCCGCAGAAGGTCGCGGCGTTTATTGTGGCGGCGAAGAGCGCCGAGGGTGTCGGGCTCTACCTTGTGGAAGCATCGGCGCTGACCGTTGAGGCCGATCGTATTGTCGACCTCACCCGGGATCAGGGGCGCCTTGTCATGGACGGTACGGATGCCGTTGAGCTTGCGCCCCCCGGTGCGGGCGAAGCCGTCATCGAACAGGCGCTGCCGGCAATCCTGACGCTGCTTGCCGCGGACATGGCCGGTGCGGCGGAGTGGCAGCTGATGACTACCGCTGAGTATGCGAAGGTGCGCACCCAGTTCGATCGTCCGATTGGCTTTTTCCAGGCCGTGAAGCATCCGATCG
>JBCDDI010000119.1:0-8447 GCA_039180365.1 Pseudomonadota bacterium | reverse complement strand
TCTCAGAGTCACCGCTGCATGCTGACAGCAGCAGTAATCCCGCGGCCGCAGCCAACGACTGCCACCATGCGGTAAGGGTGGGTGTGAAGGGCGACCGCCCGCGGGAAGCCTCTATATAAGAAGCAGTTCCGCGCTCGGCGCTGTGAGAGGAAATCAAGTCAAGACGGGGCACTGCAGTTGCCTCGTGGTGCAAACCTAGGTCTGGCGATTTTTTCAGAATCGCCTCGGAGCAAACGTGAACTGGCGCACAAGCACCTTTAAGCATCCCTAAAGTTCAAGTCAGGCAGGCCAATTGCCTTTATAGGTCGATTTTCCGAGCCGTGACGTCCGTCACAGTCCCCACGGGTCCTTTCCGCGAGTCTTGCTGGAACTGCCTATTTGCCAAGGACCGGCGAAGGCTGTGACGTGCGTGAGACGGCCTGATGAACAAGCCGATCACGCCAAAACACGAGCGAGGAGCGTGTTTATGAGGTCTTGGAGTACTGCACGCCGCCGGTTCCGGAATGGTGTGCTCGCAACGTTCGCGATCCTGCTGGCATCGCTAACAAGCCTGTCGACGTGGGCTGACACCCGCGACCAGGCGAAAAGAATCTACGATCGCATCGCCGGTGTTCCACCGGATGAAGCGACGATCACCGCCATGGCGGATCTGCTCGACAACGGCAATCAGACCGATGCAGTCGCGGCTGCCATGATGGCCACAGAAGCTGATGAGTTTTATACCGTCACACTGAAGAACTTTGCTGCCCCGTGGACAAATCGCGATCAAAGCGTCTTCGTACCGCTCAATGACTACACGGCCACGGTCGTGGGTATGGTCCGCGACAACTACGATTTCCGTGAAATTCTCCGGGCCGACGTGATCTGTGTCGGGCGCAATACGAGTCCAGGCTATTCACGCACCTCTAACGCGCACTACGAAGCGCTGGAGCGGAGCGGTGCGAGCCTGAAGGATGAACTCGATTGCACAACGCCGCAGTCGTCACTCACTGGTGTGCCCGCTACAGCAACCGCCGGGGTGATGACCACCCGTGCGGCCGCGAAAGCCTTCTTCATCGACGGCACGAACCGCGCCATGTTCCGCTTCACGCTGATGAACCACATGTGCAACGACCTTGAACAGGTCAAAGACGTGACGCGTGTGCCTGATCGTATCCGCCAGGACGTCTCCCGCAGTCCCGGCGGTGACAGCCGCCTGTTCCTGAACGGGTGTATTGGCTGCCATTCCGGGATGGACCCCCTCGCTGGAGCCTACGCTTATTACGACTACGCCTATGACGTGGATGCCGACCCCGACGGTGAGAGCGGTCAGATCGTCTACACGGATGGCGCGGTCGCCTCGAAGTATTTCAACAACGACAATAACTTCGAGCACGGTTTCATCACCACGGACGATTCCTGGTTGAACTACTGGCGCGATGGCCAAAACGCCTTACTCGGTTGGAACACCTCGCTGCCGGCTTCCGGCAACGGGGCTAAGAGTATGGGTTGGGAGCTTTCCAACTCCGATGCGTTTGCTCAGTGCCAGGTGGAAAAGGTGTTCGAGAACGTCTGCCTGCACCCGGTAGAAGATGACGCCGATCGCGCGCAGATCACCAGCATGGTGAGCTCTTTCCGGGCGAACAACTACAACCTGAAGCAGGTCTACGCTGAATCTGCTCTCTACTGCAAAGGCCTGTAGGGCGGAGGTGAAGAGCATGAACACGACAATGAACATTCGAATTCTGTTGGCCGCTCTCGGCCTCCTTCTGCTGCAGGCCTGCGGCAGCGGCAGTGGCGCACCCGTCGTTCAGAACGCACTGACGAGCACGCCTGATGCCTCCAACTACAACGGACCGCCGCCTTCCACGGAAGACGTGCAGGCTTTCAAGCTCGCGGTCTGGGACAATCTCGTGCCGAATAACCGCTGTGGTTCCTGCCACAACGAGTCACAAGGCCCGCGCTTCGTCCGCGCCGACGATATCAATCTCGCCTATGACGCCGCTAACACGATTGCCAACCTCGCCGATCCCGGCGACAGCGTCATCGTCACCAAGGTGCGCGGCGGCCACAACTGCTGGCTGGCGGAAGCGAACGCCTGTGGCGACATCATTCAGTCCTACATCGAAAACTGGGCTGGCGATGCCTTTGGCGGTGCCGGTAAGGAAATTGAGCTTGTTGCCCCTGCCGTGCTGCAGATGCCCGGCGACAGCCGCAACATTCCCGCCGATCCGCCGGCAGAGTTTGGTCAGCTGCACGGTCTGCTGACGACCTACTGCGCCCAGTGTCACTCGGACTCCGCAGCCGTCCCACAGGCGCCCTACTTCGGCAGCGCCGACGTGGACGTTGCCTGGGATGCATCCACGACCAAGATCGATCTCGACAATCCGGCGAACTCACGTTTTGTGGTGCGCCTCGGTTTCGAATCGCACAACTGCTGGAACAGCTGCCCGTCCGACGCTGACGAGATGGAAACCGCCATTCAGGCTCTGGCCGCCGGTATTCCGATCACTCAGATTGATGCAAATCTGGTCACCTCCATGGCCCTTGGCCTGCCGAACGGCATCATCGCCGCTTCCGGTGGCCGCCATGAGCGAAACGTCATTGCCATGTACGAGTTCAAGACCGGCGCTGGCAATCAGGCCTACGACACCTCCGGTGTTGAGCCTTCCATGAACCTCACCCTGTCCGGCGAATACAACTGGGTCGGCGGCTGGGGCGTGCAGTTCGTGGGCGGTAAGGCGCAGGCGTCAACCACCGCGAGCGCCAAGCTCCATGACCTGATCACAGCCACCGGTGAATTCGCCATCGAGTTCTGGGCGGCTCCGGGTAACGTCAGCCAGGACGGTCCGTCGCGGATCGTGACCTACGCGGGCAACTCTGACTCGCGGAACTTCATGATCGGTCAGACCCTCTACGACTACGACACCTTCGTGCGTAACGATCCGTCTGATGCCGGTGGCTCGCAGCTTTCGACGCCGTCCGCCGACGAGATCCTGCAGGCTTCTCTGCAGCACGTGGTGCTGAACTATGATCCCATCAACGGGCGCCAGTTGTTCGTTAACGGCGAGCTGATTCCGGTTGTGGACAACACGCCGCCGGATCTGCTCGACGTGTGGGATGAAACCTTTGCCTTTGCCCTCGGCAGCGAGGTGGACAACACAAACCGCTGGGCGGGCACCATGCGCCTCCTTGCGATCCACAATCGCGTGCTGACCGCTGAGCAGATCTTCGAGAACTTTGAAGTCGGCGTTGGTGAGCGCTACTACCTGCTCTTTAACGTGGAAGCACACGTTGGCATTCCGACGGCCTATGTGGTCTTCGAGGTCAGCCAGTACGACTCTTACGCCTACCTCTTCGACGAGCCGTTCTTCGCGATTCTCGACGATGCCGGCGTGAACATTGGCAATATTCCCTTACAGGGAATGCGTCTCGGCCTGAACGGCCGCGAAGTAGCCGTTGGCCAGGCCTTCGCCAACGTCGACGTGAGCCTCAACGATGTGGACTACGCCGCGGAAGGCATCCAGCGGATCTCGAGGCTTGGCACGATCATCCCCCTCGAGAAAGGTCCGGATCTCGACGAGTTCTTCGTGACCTTCGAGCGCCTCGGCAGCTCGGATAACGCAGTCGCCTACGCGGAGCTGCCCCCGATTGCCCCGCCGCCGCCGCCGTCGATGGCACCGGAAGATCAGGATCCGCCCTCGGGTATCCGAGACTTCGCGGAGATCAACGCGACCATGTCCAAGGTAACCGGTATTCCCGTATCGAACCCGGACGTGCAGGCAGTCTACGACAACGTCTTCCAGGCCATGCCCGTGCAGCCGAAGATCGCCGGATTCATCTCCTCGCAGCAGATGGGTATCGCGCAGCTCGCCTTCGAGTACTGCTCAACGCTCGTGGACAATCCGACGGCGCGCGCCGCTTTCTGGCCCGGCTTCAACTTCGGCGCTGCTAAAGGCTCGGCCTTCAGCAATCGCGCCCTGGTGACCGATCCTCTGGTTGCCAACGTGGTCGGCATAAACCTGCCCACCCAGCCGGACGAGGCCGCCGTGGCCGCCGAGCTTAATACCCTTATGGATCAGCTTATCGCCGGTTCGGGCAACACGATCGCCATCATGAAAGGCACCTGCGCCTCTGCGCTGGGCTCTGCCGCCATGCTGGTCCAGTAACGGAAGGATTAGTGCAATGATCAGAAAACGAAAGCGTAACTACGACGATCCGCTGCTCCATCCGGATCACCCGCGGCCGAAAACCCGCCGCGAGTTTCTGAGCCAGGGTTTCATCGCCGGCGGCGCCGGCGTGTTGGGGTCGAGCCTCATCACGCTGAACAACAAGGCCTTCGCCTTGAGCCCGGACGTGGCCGCCCTGGTGGACGGCTGCGGCATCGCAACGCAGGGCGCGGGGAAGATTCCCTTCATCTGCTTCGACCTGGCCGGGGGTTCGAACCAGGCCGGTTCCAACGTGCTCGTGGGCCAGCAGGGTGGTCAGCTCGACTTCCTGTCGACGCAGGGCTACGAGCGCCAGGGACTGCCCGGTGACATGATCCCGCCGATCGTGAATCCGGACACGCAGACCAGGGATAACATCGATATGAGCCTGGGCCTTGCGTTCCATGCCGACAGCGCCTTTCTGCGCGGCATGATGGCGCGCATGTCCCCGGAAGCCATGGCCAATACCAACGGCGCCGTTATTCCAGCCCGGTCCGAAAACGACACCGGCAACAATCCGCACAACCCCATGTACGGTATTGCCAGAGCCGGCATCGGCACGGATGACGACGGCAATCCGGTACCCGGCATGGGCGCTGACGGTGCGCTGCTGACACTCATCGGTAGTGAAAACTCCGACTCCGGCGGCAACTCCATGGCCCCCGCAGAGCTCATCGACCTGACAATCCGGCCGACGCGAGTGGCCCGGCCGAGTGACGTCACGGGCCTCGTGGACGTGGGTGATCTGACCGGCCTCGGCCTTACGCAGGCTGACGCCGTGGCCGTCATGGAGTCCATCTATCGGATCAGCGATCAGAAGATGAACTCCATGAACACGGGCCAGGGCGTGATCACCACCAGCGACGTGGTGCAGGACCTGGTGCGCTGTGGCTACGTGAAAACAGCCCAGCTCGCCGAGAACTACGGTAACCCGGACCAGATCAATCCCGCGGCTGACACCGACATCGTCGGTGCCGCCGGTATCTTCAACTCCGCCGAGTTCCTGGCCAACAGCCGGGACGGCCGCGAGTTCCAGAAGACGGCTTCGGTCATGAAGATGGTCATCAACGGTTTCGCCGGTGCCGGCACCGTAGAGATGGGCGGCTACGACTACCACGGCGGTGCCCGCGCCGAAGGCGAGGTGAAGGACTTCCGCGCCGGCCAGTGTATGGGTGCGTGCCTCGAGTATGCCCACCGTATGCAGCTGCCGCTGATGATGTATGTAACGTCCGACGGCTCTCTGAGCTCGAACGGCGTCATCGACAACAGCGCCGACGGCCGCGGCAAGGGTGAGTGGACGAGTGACAACTCCTCCACCGCCGCACCCTTCTTCCTGGTCTACAGCCCGACCGGCCGACCTGCGCTTCGCGGTGGCACAACCGAGCAGCAGGCAAGGCATCAGCAGCTTGGCTTTATGCGGCCAGACGGCTCCGTGGAGACGAGCGCCAGCCCGGCGGGTAACAACGTGAACCAGCTGGTGCAGATGGTGCTGCTCAACTACATGGCGCTGCACGGAGAGGAAGGCGAGTTCGCCAACATCTTCGGCAACTCGCCGGTAGCCGCGCAGCAGGATCTGTTTATGGCTTTCCAACCCATCGTCTCAGGTACGATCTGAGCAAAGAGCGAGACTGGGTCCGGCAGGACGCCGGACCCGGCAAGGCCAGCATGAGCATGAACCGCTCGCCAGGGCCTCGCGACCTCGCAGGCAGGACTGCCCTTCTAACGGCTGCTGGCTAGAATGGCCGGGCCTCCCGACAAGGATTTGGGATTTGCCGAATATCGACGACCATCTAGCCTGTCCGAGCTGCGGTGCCTCCTTCCAGGGAAATCACTGCAACGCCTGCGGGCTCACCTTTCCCGTCATCGACGAAGTACCCTGGTTCGTCGCTGCACCTGACAGCATTCAGTTCGAGTGGAAAAACCGCTGGCAGATGGCGCTGGCTCAGCTTGAAGCACAGCACCAGAAGGCCCGCAGCGCATTGAACGGGACCGCTTCGGAAGCGGCCAGAGAGCGTCTCTCAACGCTCAGCGACGGTTATGCGGCACAGCAGCGCGCACTTAAGCTGCTGCTGAAGTCTCTCGGCCTCATCAAGCCTGCAGCCCTTGAGACCTATCAGGCCCTGAAAACCCGTCTTCCGACTCAACTGGGGCTGACTGCCTACACGGCAAACGTGTTTCGCGACTGGTGCTGGGGGGACGCGGAAAATGCGGCATCGCTCAGCGCCCTCAGGGAGGCCCTGGGGGACGCAGCACCCGCGCGCGTGCTCGTACTCGGAGCAGGCGCCGGACGTCTCGCCTGGGACCTGCACAACAGCCTCACGGAAGCAGCTACCGTTGCGCTGGAGTTGAACCCCTACCTCACCACAGTGCTCAGTGAGATGGCGGCCGGTCGATCGCTCACGCTCATGGAATTTCCCCTGGCACCCGCAAGCGGCGCCAAGGCGGCCGTGAGCCGCGAACTGAAAGCGCCAGGCCCAACGCGACCGGGATTTCAGGTCATGCTGGCCGATGCCATGCGCGCACCCTTTCAAGCAGGGAGCTTCGATCTGGTCGTGACACCCTGGCTGCTGGATGTGATCGATGCTGATACCGCGGCCGTGTGCGCTGAGGTGAATAGGCTCCTCGCCCCTGGCGGTCGCTGGCTTTATCACGGCTCACTGGCCTTCCAGCGCCCGGATCCGGCCGAGAACCTGAGCCTTCGAGAACTTGAAGAACTCATCGCCGCTACGGGCTTTCGCAGGCTCAGGATGCTGGAAGTGGAACAGCCCTATCTGGACTGCCCGGATAGTCGTCACGGGCGGCGGGAATCGGTGCTGACACTCTGTGCGGAAAAAACCGATGACATCAAAGTACCGGCTGCGGAAGGCAACCTGCCCGATTGGATTGCGCAAACCACTGTGCCGATACCCGCGCTACCGGCCTTCCAGCAGCAGGCCATGGCGACGCGCGTGCACGCCTTCATCATGGCGCTCATCGATGGCGAGCGCAGCCTCGAGGATATGGCCGCCATCATGGAAGCGCAGCAACTGATGCCCAAGGAGGAAGCGCAGAGCGCGATACGCGGTTTCCTCATCAAGATGTACGACGAAGCGCAAAGCGGACAGGGGCTTTAAAGTGAGCGCCGGCAGCGGCCGGTTTCATCGATGCGATCGCAGCGACTTAGCTAGCGCGGGCGCTCGAACACACCCGCGACAGATCAGCTGAACAGCGTCGCCGGTGCCAGGATCGGCATTTCTTCCGAGTAGTCTTCCCGGCCGACGTTGACCACCTCGTGGGCATCCTCGCAGCGCAACAGCGCCCTGGCGAGTTTGTTGTTCAGCGCATGGCCTGACTTGTAACCATGGAAACGGCCCACAATCGGTCGACCGAGCAGATACAGATCGCCGATGACGTCGAGCAGCTTGTGTTTTACAAACTCGTCTTCGTAACGCAGGCCGTCTTCGTTCAACACCTCATAATCGTCAATGCCAACGGCATTCTCGAGGCTCGATCCCAGGCAGCGGTTGATGCCCTGCGCCTGCTCGAGCTCGTCGACCAGACCGAAGGATCGCGCCCGGCTGACTTCTTCCACGTAGGAGGTATTTGAGAAGTTGAGCACCGCCTGCTTCGGGTAGCGGTTGTAGACAGGATGATCGGCGACGAAGGTGTAATCCGCCTCAAAGCCATTGAAGGGTTCCAGGGTGGCATAAGCATCCCCCTGGGTGACCGAAATTGGCCGTGTGATGCGCAGGAACTCTTTCGGCGCTTCCTGCTCAACAATACCAACGGAGTTGATCAGGTAAACGAAGGGCGCAGCGCTGCCATCCATGATGGGCACTTCTTCATTGTTCAACTCAACGAGCAGGTTATCGATAGAAAGACCCCAGAGCGCCGACATCAGATGCTCCACCGTCGCCACCTGCACACCGTTCTCTGCGATGCTCGTGGCCAGGGTAGTGTCGCTTACGTTGCTGGCCCGGGCGCGCACGGCGGCATGGCCCTGATCAGAACGCACGAAGACGATTCCCGTATTCTCCCCGGCAGGGCGTAAAGTCATACGGACTTTTTGACCCGAGTGCACGCCAATACCAATCGCATGCACCGGTCGCTTTATTGTTCTTTGTCTCAGCATCTGTGTCGGAACATCTCTGGGGGTTGAGTCACCGCCCGTCTTCCCTGCGGCAGCCCTCAGCTGGGTCACACGCAACAAAATCAGACGGTTGAGCGAGGACTATACAGAAACCCTCAAGCAAAATGAAGGAAAAATGGAGGAAATTCTGG
>JBCDDI010000118.1:0-8478 GCA_039180365.1 Pseudomonadota bacterium | reverse complement strand
CTCTCAAGGAACTGTATCTCTGCGCCGAGACGTTCCGCGTTGTTTCGAGCGACCACGAGAGCGTCCGCCGAGGCATCCACGGCGGTCACGGCTGCGCCACCGCTCCGGGCTAGGGCAATGGCTATGGCGCCGCTACCCGTGCCCAGATCCAGGGCCGTCTCGCCCGGGCTCAGACGCTCGAGGGCCGCTTCCACCAGGGTCTCCGTTTCCGGTCTGGGGATCAGAACTGCGGGTGTCACGGTCACCGTGAAATCCCAGAAGCCGCGAGCGCCTGTGATGTAGGCCAGCGGCTCCCCGGCGGCGAGTCTCGCAGAGCCAGCGTCCAGGTCCTTAAGCTGGGCGGCGGTGAGCGGATCCGCTGCGCGTCGAATCAGACCGGCACGGTCGGTTTTCAGCTGATGCATGAGCAGCAGCTCTCGATCCAGTCGGGGTACGGCGGCGTCCTGGCGGAGCCAGCCGTCGAGGGTCACTGGCCGTCTCCCAGCTGCCGCAGCTGGTCGGCCTGGTCTTCCTGGATGAGAGGCTGCACCACCTGATCGAGGTCTCCTTCGATCACCTCATCGAGTTTGTACAGGGTGAGATTGATACGGTGATCGGTCACCCGGCCCTGCGGGAAGTTGTAGGTGCGGATGCGCTCCGAGCGGTCTCCGGAGCCAACGAGGGATTTCCGCGCCTGCGCCTGTTCTGCCTGCTGTTCCGCCTGAGCCGCATCAAGGAGCTTGGCCTGCAGCAGGGACAGGGCCCGGGCCCGGTTCTTGTGCTGGGACCGTTCGTCCTGACACTCCACGACGATGCCCGAAGGCAGGTGGGTCAGACGAATGGCCGAATCGGTTTTGTTGACGTGCTGACCGCCTGCTCCGGAGGCTCGGAAGGTGTCTTCCCGGAGGTCTTTCTTGTCGATGTCGATGTTGTCGATCTCGTCGACTTCCGGCATCACGGCGACGGTGCAGGCGCTCGTATGAATCCTGCCCTGGGATTCCGTTTCCGGTACCCGCTGCACTCGATGCGCCCCGGATTCAAACTTCAGCTGCGAGTAGACGTCCGTGCCGGAGATGCGGGTGATGATCTCCTTGTAACCGCCGTGCTCGCCATTGCGGGCGTTCATGATTTCGAGGGCCCAGCGTTTCCGCTCGGCAAACTTTGAATACATGCGGAACAGATCGCCGGAGAAGATGGCGGCTTCGTCGCCGCCCGTGCCGGCCCGTATCTCGAGGAACACGTTGGCGCCATCGTGAGGATCTTTCGGCAGCAGCAGCTTCTTCAGGGTCTCTTCTGTTTCCGGCAGCAGGGCCTCGAGGCGGGTCACGTCTTCTTCCGCCAATTCCTTGAGCTCGGGATCTTCGGCGAGGGTTCGGGCGTCTTCAAGCTCCTCTGCCTCAGCCTGATAGCGGCGGAAGCAGGCAATGACGGGTTCCAGCTCTGCATACTCTTTTGACAGAGCCGTGAACTGATCACGGTTGCCCATGACGTCCGGGTCCGCGAGGAGGGCGGCCACTTCGTCATAGCGGTCTTCGAGGCCGGACAGCTTGGCCGTCATGGAATCCGTCAGGCTCATGATTCAGTCCAGCTGATAGAGCTTTTTCAGGAATTCGAGGTGATCGGCACGGCCATCGGCGGCGGCGTTGCGGATGGCCGTGGTGGGCGGGTGGATCAGCTTGTTGGTCAGCGAACGGCTCAAGCGCTCGAGGACGGCTGCGGCGTCCTGGCCTTTGCCGAGGTCCTTCAGGGCTTTTTCCAGTTCCAGCTGCTGCGTGGCTTCAGCCCGATCGCGGAACTGACGGAGCAGTGCCTGACTGTCGTGGGCCCGCCGTTCCCTGAGGTAGTGATTGGCGCCGTCGACAACCATGGATTCCGCAGATTCCGCAGCCTCCCGACGGGAGCGCACGTTCTCTTCGATGATCTCCGTCAGATCGTCGATCGTGTAGAGATAGACGTCTCGAAGCTCTGCGGCTTCCGGTTCGATGTCGCGGGGTACCGCGATGTCGACAATGAAAATCGGCTTATGCCGTCGCTCCCGGATGGCGGCTTCCAGTGCGCCTTTACCGACGACGGGCAGAGAGCTGCCCGTGGAGGCGATCACGATGTCGTAGTCGGAGAGATGCGAGGCCACGTCCGTGAGCTGCAGGGGCAGCGCGTCGAAGCGCGCTGCCAGGCTCTCTGCGTTGGTCAGCGTCCGGTTGGCGATGGCCATGCCCGCGACGCCGAGCTCGTTTAAGTGTTCGGCGACGCGGGTGATCGTATCTCCGGCCCCGAGGAGGAGTGCCTTGGTGGCTTTGAGATCGGTGAAAATCTGCCCGGCCATGATCACCGACGCATAGGCGACAGAGACCGGGTTCCGGCCGATGTCCGTATCCGTGCGGACTTTCTTTGCGGCCGAGAGCGTCACCTGCGAGAGCAGGGAGAGCTCGGGCCCGACGGTGCCGGCGGTGCGGGCCACGTCGTAGGCGGATTTCACCTGGCCCATGATCTGCGGCTCGCCGAGTACCTGGGAGTCCAGGCCCGATGCTACCCGGATCAAATGTCTGGCGGCATCCTGATCCCAGTGGCTGTAGGCAACGGCCTGAAGCTCCGAAGGCGCAATGGAGCGTGCGTCGGCGAGCCATTCGACCACGTTGTTCTCCCGTTCCGGGTCCATGGCCAGATACAGCTCGGTGCGGTTGCAGGTCGAGATAATGGCGGCTTCCGACACAGACGGGATGCTGCTCGTGGCTTCCTGCAGCGCATCGCCGAGTTTTTCTTCCGGAAAGGCAATACGCTCCCGAAACTCCACGGGTGCGGTGCGGTAGCTAACGCCGTATGCCAATATCGCCATCGTTAGGCATTTTAACGTATGTGGCAGCGTGACGGTCCCGGATAAGCCGAACTTGATAAAGGCCTCTCGAAAGGGGGCTCACCCGCTTGGAATCCCCCTCCTGCTGGGGCTTATCCTTCTGCTGGGGCTCAGCGCCTGCACCTCGAAACCGGCGCCCCCGGGGCAGGGGGAGGCCTTCGTGCTGACGGGCAAGGTCGGCATTCGCGAGGGTACCGAGAGCTTCAGCGCCAATCTGCTCTGGCGCCAGCAGGCGGAGGGCTTCCGCATGGATCTCTGGGGGCCACTGGGCCAGGGTCGCGTGGAAATTGTCAATAAAGGTTCTCAGATTCAGCTGCGTAACGGCCAGGGTCTGATTACTGAGGGTGACCCGGACCAGGTGATGCGTGAGCAGCTCGGCTGGACGCTGCCCCTGACCGTGCTCCCGTCCTGGGTTCAGGGGCAGCCTCTTGCCGACGTCCAGGTAAGCGCCGCGCGCCTCGATGAAGCAGGGCGCCTTGCAGCCTTTGAACAGCTCGGTTGGAGCGTGGCGTTAGATCGCTACGAGGCGGTTACCGGTGCCGCAGGAGAGCGACAGTTGCCCACCCGGATTACGGCCACTCGGGCAGAGACCAGAGTCCGGGTGGTGGTGGCCGACTGGCAGCTCTGAAAGCCTCCCCTGCCGTCGCCCTTCCCGGGCCCTGACTCGCAGACTGACTGGAGCCTGACCAGAGCCTGAAAAGGCAAATAAGCCTTTGATTTCAGTGCCTTTCACCCTCAGCGGAGGGGGCCTCCACTCGATTGACAGCGAGCAGGTGCGTGAGCACAATAGCGCCCCTTTCGCCGGGCAGCCCGGGGAAAGCGTCTGGGGTGTCGCCAAGTGGTAAGGCAGCGGGTTTTGATCCCGCCATGCGCAGGTTCGAATCCTGCCACCCCAGCCATTTAACCGTGTCTCCGGCAGCGTACCGGTGTCACTCGACAACCAGCCAGTCAAGAAACCCGACGTGTCCCAACTGATGCTCTTCAGCGGCAGCGCCAACCGCGCGCTGGCTCGATGCGTGGCCGAGAAGCTCGATCTGACCCTCGGCAACGCCACCGTGGATCGCTTCAGCGATGGCGAGGTGAACGTCGAGATCCACGAGAACGTCCGCGGGCACGACGTGTTTCTGCTGCAGTCCACCTGTGCGCCGACCAACGACAATCTCATGGAGCTGATGATCATGGCGGATGCGATCCGTCGGGCCTCAGCCACCCGGGTTACGGCCGTGATCCCCTATTTCGGCTATGCGCGCCAGGATCGCCGCCCGCGGTCAGCACGCGTGCCGATCAGTGCCAAGGTCGTCGCCGATATGCTCGGCAGCGTCGGCATCGATCGGATGCTCACCGTTGACCTGCACGCGGACCAGATCCAGGGCTTCTT
The DNA here is from genome assembly GCA_039180365.1 of Pseudomonadota bacterium. Lineage (GTDB taxonomy): Bacteria > Pseudomonadota > Gammaproteobacteria > Pseudomonadales > Azotimanducaceae > SZUA-309. The sequence goes on along the minus strand of JBCDDI010000118.1, from coordinate 4,270 downwards.
CAACATGCCCGTGGACAACGTTTATGCCTCGCCGGTGCTGGTTGATCACATGATTTCCGCGGAGCTTAAGAATCCGGTGATTGTCTCGCCGGACGTTGGCGGGGTGGTCAGGGCGCGGGCCATCGCCAAGCAGGCCAACGATCTCGATCTCGCCATCATTGATAAGCGGCGCCCGCAGCCGAATGAGAGCCGGGTGATGAACGTGATCGGTGATGTTGCCGGTAAAACCTGCGTGCTGGTGGACGACATCGTTGATACAGCCGGAACGCTCTGCACAGCAGCGGGCGCACTGAAAGAAGAAGGTGCAACGGCTGTGCACGCTTACATTACCCACCCGGTCCTGTCGGGTGCGGCCATTGAGAAGATCGAAGGATCGGAGCTCGATGGCATGTTCGTTACGGACACGATCCCCTTAAGCGAAGCCGCGCAGGGGTGTAAAAAGATTACCCAGCTGACCCTTGGGAGCCTCCTGGCGGAGTCGATTCGTCGGGTCAGCAACGAAGAATCCATCAGCGAGATGTTCCGCTAGAACGCTCGCCGGATCGCCCGGTGCTGGTCGCAAGCATCGGGCGCAAGGTCGACGGCCTGAAATCGATCGATGAAAAGGTCTGTCGATAAACTGAAGGAACTGAGGAAACGACATGTCCCAGAAAATTGAAATCAACGCCGAAGTGCGTGCAGACGTGGGGAAAGGTGCGAGCCGCCGCCTGCGTCGCTCGGGTGACAAAGTGCCCGGGATTATCTACGGCGCCGAAGAGGCGCCAGTCAACCTGACCCTGAACGCCAATGAGCTGACCAAGGCCATGCAGAGCGAGTCCTTCTTCTCGCAGATCCTCGATGTGAAGGTGGACGGCAAGAGCACCCAGGCGGTGCTTCGTGATATGCAGCGTAATCCGGCCAGCGAAAAAGTACTGCACATCGACTTCCTGCGGATTTCCGCCAACAAGCCGATTCAACTCAGCGTGCCGCTGCACTTCGTTAACGAAGACAAGTGTAAAGGCGTACGTCTCGGCGGCGGCACCATTGCCCACACGATGACCGAGGTGGAAATCAGCTGCCTGCCGGCGGATCTCCCGGAGTACGTTGAGGTGTATATGGCTGAGCTCGACCTCGGCGAGATCATCCACCTGTCTGACCTTGCACTCCCGAACGGCGTGACCATCGTCGCCCTGAGCCACGGCGATGACCGGGCTGTGGCCAGCGTTCAGGTTCCCCGCGGCGGTGGCGAAGAAGAGGAAGCGCTGGAAGCGGCAGCGGAAGGCGGAGACGATGCCGCCGAAGGCGAAGCGGCAGACGACGCCGGCGGGGAAGCCAGCGAAGACTGATCGCGTCTTCGCGCCTTTCGAGGCGTTTTCATGGCCATCCGACTCATCGTGGGCCTCGGCAACCCGGGCCCACGCTATGCAGATACGCGACACAATGCGGGCGCCTGGTTCGTATCGGCGCTCGCGCGTCGTTTTGGGATCAGCCTGAAAGAAGAAAGCCGCTTTAAGGGCGAGCTGGGCCGTGGCGACGTGCTCGGCCATGACGTGCGTCTGTTGATACCGACAACCTTCATGAATCGTTCCGGCGATGCGGTGGGTGCGCTCGCGCGCTTTTTTAAGGTCGCAGCCGGTGAGATTGTTGTCGCCTACGATGAGATGGCCTTTGAACCCGGTGTGCTGCGCCTTAAGACCGGTGGTGGCGCCAACGGCCACAACGGGATCGAAAGCGTCATTTCAGGCCTTGGCAACGATCGCGGCTTTCATCGGCTGCGCATCGGGGTCGGGCATCCTGGACATAAGGACAGAGTGACCGCCTATCTCACCTCCGTGACCACACCGGCTGCGGAGCGCGAGCTGATCGAGGGCGCCTTTGAGGTGCCAGCTAAGACGCTGGAGCTGCTGCTCGGCGGTGACATTCAGAAAACCATGAACCTGCTGCACGCGCCGACAGTCGCACCGGAAGCGGGAACAGAAGACGAAAGCGGAGAAGACTGACGTGGGATTCAACTGTGGGATAGTCGGTCTGCCGAATGTCGGAAAGTCGACGCTCTTTAATGCCCTGACAAAAGCGGGCATCGATGCGGAGAACTTCCCCTTCTGCACCATCGATCCCAATACCGGTGTTGTGCCAGTGCCTGATCCACGGCTGGACGAAGTGGCCGGGCTTGCCGCGTCCAAGGAAATTGTGCCGACGACGATGGAGTTTGTGGACATTGCCGGACTGGTTGCCGGTGCTTCGAAGGGCGAAGGTTTGGGTAACCAGTTCCTGGCGCACATCCGCGAAACCGATGCGATTGCTCATGTGGTGCGCTGCTTTGAGGATGAGAACGTCATCCACGTCTCCGGCCAGATCTCCCCGATCGATGACATCGAGATCATTAACACCGAGCTTGCGCTGGCGGATATGGAAACCGTTGACAAGGTGCTCGACCGGACCCGTCGCGTGGCCAATGCCGGTGATAAAGATGCCCGGAGTCTCATGGAGATTCTCGAAGTGGTGCACGACGGCCTGGCGGAAGGGAAACCGGTACGGGCTCTGGACCTCGCCAAGGAGCAGCTCGCGCGCCTCAGGGAATACCATCTGATCACGGCGAAACCCGTGCTCTACATTGCCAACGTCGCCGAAGACGGCTTCGAAGACAATCCCATGCTGGATGCGGTCACGGCCCTTGCTGCCAGCGAAGGCTCCGAGGTTGTGCCGATCTGCAACAAGATCGAAGCGGAGATTTCCGAGCTCGAGGACGAAGAACGGGCTGAGTTTCTCGAGGCGCTGGGTATCGAGGAACCAGGCCTCAATCGGGTGATTCGGGCCGGCTACCGGCTTCTTGGCCTGCACCATTACTTCACCGCCGGACCCAAAGAAGCGCGAGCCTGGACGGTGCCCATTGGGACGCGTGCGCCGCAGGCTGCCGCCGTTATCCACACGGACTTCGAAAAGGGTTTCATCCGGGCCGAGGTGATCGGCTTCGAGGACTACATCACCTGCAAAGGGGAGCAGGGTGCCAAGGATGCCGGTAAGTGGCGTCTTGAAGGTAAAGACTACGAAGTCCAGGACGGCGACGTGGTCCTGTTCCGTTTCAACGTCTGATCAGGCTGCCTGGTCGCGGGGGTTTTCCGCCCGGTCCTCGGAAGCGCCCGCAGACGACGGTCCCGCCCCGGTGCGCTCCTCTGCGCTGACCGTCAGCCGGGCCAACTCTCCGAGCGAACGGTGGACGAGGAACCAGAGGGCGTTGATGCCGTTGGCGGTCAGTTCCAGGAGGTGTCCGGGAATGAGGTCTGCATTCTCATCCGGTAACCGGAAGTGCCAGCTTTGCAGGAAGTCGCCGATCGTCTCCGCCTCGGCGGCGCTGGTCAGCGGATTCTTTGCCGGAGCAAGTCTACCGGCCAGTTTCGTGAGCTCATCCCGCGCGTAGCCCCGGTAGAGATCCAGTTTTTTTGCGAAGGGCTCGAAGTCGTTCTCTTCCAGATACTCAGCCAGCACCGCCACCACGTTTGCGTAACGACCCAGGGTACGCAGGCAATTCTCCTCAGCTTTCAGCAGCCGAAGCAGCTCGATGAGCTGATCACAGTGCGCCTGCTCGGAAGCGTCCAGCCCTTTCCTGGTGGTGCTGATCCGCTCGAAGTAAACGGCGTCGCTGCTTTGAAAGCCGCGCTCCAGTTCCGCAATTGCCGCATCGGATTCCGCCAGCGCCCGATCGATAGACGCAGCGTTGGCAACCGGCAGCGCCCAGGCCTGGGCGTCGAGTTCGATGCCCGCATCGGTATAAACGGCCGCAAGGAACAAACGCTCGCTGCGCTCCACGTGCTGATCAAACTCCTGGAAACGGCTGTGGTTCGCATCCGCTGTGCGTGTTTTGCCGGGCCGGGCGTCGGGGTTTGGTACCCGGGCCTGAGCCCAGGCTGGAAACACCCGCTCGAGCGCTTCCGCGCCGTCATCCCGGGCACGGGCGATCTCAAAAACCTGCTCATTGGCGCTCGTGAGCGACCGGGCGTCGGTGAACCCGTTCCGGCTGTAGGTCTGCTGGGTCAGCTGCTGCGCGAGCTTGTCATGATTACGCAGCAGCCGTTCGCTGCCAAAAACACCGCTGTCGATGTCGCTGACTGACCAGCCCATCGCCCGCTCGATGCGTTCCCGGTCTGCCGGGTGCGTGTGCCAGTATTCCGTTTCTTCTTCGTCCATCTGCGCGCGAATGACGTTGCGTTTCGCCTCGGTAAATCCGGTCCGGACGTCCCGCACGGCCGCGGACCAGTTGTCCATGAGCTTGTTTTCACTATAGCCCGCCATG
>JBCDDI010000117.1:0-8500 GCA_039180365.1 Pseudomonadota bacterium | reverse complement strand
GCTGACGCCAGGGCCTCTTTCCCGTGCAGCATGCCGGTGACCTGCTCGGCCAGCGTGCGCTGCGCCAGCCGCTGGCCCGGCGCCTCGCGGAACTCGGCCATCACTGCATCGATCTCCGCCACCGGCAGGAAGGTCAAGATCTTCAGGAAGTGCTCGACGTCGGCATCGGCTGTGTTCAGCCAGAACTGATAGAAGCTGTACGGTGACGTCCGCCTCGCATCGAGCCAAACCGCGCCGGCCGCCGTTTTGCCGAACTTTGTGCCATCGGCCTTGGTGATCAGCGGTACCGTCAGCGCAAAGGCCTCTTTGCCCTGTTTGCGCCGGACCAGATCCATGCCGGAAACGATGTTGCCCCACTGATCGGATCCACCAATCTGTACGGAACAGCCGTGACGATCCGCCAGCTCGGCATAGTCCATGGCCTGAAGCAGCATGTAGCTGAATTCCGTGTAGGAAATGCCTTGATCGTCCCGCTCCAGGCGCGAGCGCACGGAGTCGCGCTGAATCATGGCATTAACGGAAAAATACTTGCCAATGTCTCGCAGGAAGCTGATGACATCGAGCTCCGCCGTCCAGTCGAGATTGTTTTCGATCAGCGCCCCGTTATTGCCGTCGAAGCTGACCAGCCCCTCCACCTGCCGACGGATGTTCTCCACCCAGGCGGCGACCGTATCGGCCTGATTCAGGGATCGTTCGTCCGTGCGACCCGAGGGATCGCCAATGAGCCCCGTAGCACCGCCAAGGAGCAGGATCGGTCGGTGCCCGTGGGTCTGAAAGCGGCGCAGCGTCAGGAGCGGGACAAGGTTGCCGATGTGCAGGCTGTCGGCAGTGGGATCAAAGCCGCAATAAACCGTGCGCGAGCCACCCTCGAGGTGCTCACCGAGCCCCGTCTCATCGGATACCTGCGCGAGCAGGCCCCTGGCTTTCAGCTCTTCCAGCAGTGCGTTTGCCACTTCTTTACCCACCGATTCAGCGGTTCGCGAAAAAGACGCGCACCATATCAAAACGGCTTTGCCAGACAAGCACGGTCCCCCTGTGCACCTCTGCACAGACCGGCCAGGCAAGGCAAACCGGCAACACCTTCAGGGTTTTCATCGCCAGGCAAATACATATACTGAAAGCGTGACACCCGGCGAGCGTGAGAAAACCCGCGTAACTATCGGTTTTTGATGGGTTAATTTGCGCCGCCTCGTCTGCTTCAGAGGGCCTTCGAGACTGCGGGCCAGCTGCAGGCGCAAGCGTCGGGTGCCCGGCCCGTTGAGCCTTACTCGGATGATCTTGATTCGAAAGGTCTTGAATCAGGCGGGCGTGTTTTAACAAGGATAATAAAACCCGTCGTGAGGTTTCCAAGAACACACCTGGTGCTCGTCGCCCTCCTCGGCCTGGGGCTGGCGTCTTTTGTGGTCGCCAAATTCCAGGACGACGCGACAGAAGATCGCTTCAGCACGGATTCGATCCTCGAAGAGATTCCCGGTGAACCCCTTTCGGGCCCCCTCGCGGCCCCGGTCGAAGAAGACGCCGAGACAGGCGCATTACCCGTTGTCGCCGACCTCCTGCCGCCGCCTGAGCCCGCGCCGCTCCTCGAAGAAAAAGTTCACGAAGTTCGCTCCGGTGACAGCCTGGCCCGGATCTTCTCCGGCCTGGAGATTCCCGCCCGGGAGCTGAAGCTGCTCGAACGCACAGAGCCTTACGGCAAACGACTGCACGACATCTTCCCCGGCCACACCTTTACCTTCACGGTGAACGGCAACAACGAGATCATCAAACTCACCTATTCACCCGGGCCTCTCGAAACCCTGGCTTTTGAGCGGGCGGGCGACGGCTTCATCGGTAGAGAGGTGCAGCGCGAGCCGGATATTCAGACGGCCTACAAACACGCGAGCATTGATCAGAGCCTTTTCCTCGCCAGTCAGAAGTCGGGCCTCGACGATTCTCTGACCATGCGTCTGGCGCAGATTTTTCAGTGGGATATCGATTTTGTCCTCGACATCCGCAAGGGTGACGAGTTTTACGTGCTCTTCGAAGAACGTTATCTCGACAACGAGTTCATCGGCTACGGTGAGATTCTCGCCGCAGAGTTCATCAATCAGAGCAAACCCTATCGGGCCGTCCGCTATATCGATGAGACGGGCCGCAGCGGCTACTTCAATCCGGATGGCCGCAACATGCGTAAAGCCTTCCTCCGCGCTCCGGTGGAATTTTCGCGCATCAGCTCCAACTTCAACCTGCGGCGCAAGCACCCGCTGTACAAACGCACCATGCCTCATCGCGGCATCGACTACGCCGCACCCACGGGCACGCCAATCCTCGCCGCCGGTGACGGCCGCGTGCAGAGCGCCGCAAAGAACAACGCCAACGGCAACTACGTCGTCCTGCAGCACGGCGAGCAGTTCACCACCAAATATCTGCATCTGTCCCGCTTCGCCCGCGGCGTCCGCAAGGGCAGCAAAGTGGAACAGGGGCAGATCATCGGCTACGTCGGCTCCACAGGCTGGGCGACGGGCCCGCACCTGCACTACGAATTTCTGGTGAACGGCGTGCACATGAACCCGCGCACTGTGAAACTCCCGGACGCCAAACCCATCGGCGAGCGGGAGCTCACGCGCTTCTCCAGCGACACGGCGCCGATGTTCACCCTGCTCGACGACTACAAGCAGCAGATTCAGCTCGCCCTCCTCGCCGACTGATCGCCCCGTGGCTGACCTCCCAGCCCTCTACGTCGGTACTATCAGCGGCACCAGCGTGGATGGCCTGGATCTGGCCCTGCTGGACCTCAGCAGCCAGCCGAGGCTCGTCGCCGCCACCACGCACGCTTTCCCGGACACCCTCCGCGAGGAACTGCTCGCCGTCGGTCAGCCCGGGAACGATGATCTCGATCGCATCGGTGCTCTGGATGCGGCGCTGGGCGACTTTATCGGGACCGCCATAACAACCTTTCTCGCGGCCTCAGGCCGATCCAGAAGCGAGGTGGCCGCCATCGGCAGCCACGGTCAGACCATTCGCCACCGGCCCGATGCCGACCATCCATTTACCTGGCAGATAGGCGATCCCAACCGCATCGCTGAGCGCACGGGCATTACCACCGTTGCCGATTTCCGCCGCCGGGACATGGCTGCAGGCGGTCAGGGTGCGCCGCTGGTACCCGCCTTTCACGCGGCGCTGTTCCGCAGCCCTGCCGAAAACCGGGTTATTGCCAATATCGGCGGCATCGGCAATCTGACGTATCTGGCCAGCGATCCGACTGTGGCCGTGAGCGGCTTCGACGCCGGCCCCGGCAACGGCCTCATGGACGCCTGGATAGCGCGTCACGATGGCAGCGCCTTCGACGCCGACGGCAGCTGGGCCAGCAGCGGCCGTGTCATCGAAAGCCTCCTCGAGGCCATGCTGGAGGACGCCTACTTCCAGCGACCACCGCCAAAAAGCACCGGCCGCGAGGCGTTCAATCTGCCCTGGCTGGAGGCCTTCTCACCGGCGAGCCATGCCCCGGAGGACGTGCAACGCACGCTGCTGGAGCTTACCGTTCGCTCACTTGTTATCGCCACGGAGCGCTATGCAAGCCCCTGCGATCGATTCCTGGTCTGCGGAGGGGGAAGGGAGAACGGACTGCTCATGACGCGACTTGCGGAATTACTGCCGTGCCCCGTGGCGCCGAGTGAAGCATTGGACGTGGATGGTGATGCACTGGAGGCTGCAGCTTTTGCCTGGCTTGCAGCACAGCGACTTCGCGAGGCGCCGGGCAATGCTCCGGCCGTTACCGGTGCTGCCCGAGACCGGGTATTAGGCGCCGTTTATCCCGCCTGAGGCGTCTGGAGAAAGTGCGCTCCAGGGATCGCCGTCAGATAGCGAAGGAATTTCCGCAGCCACAGGTGGAGGCTGCATTGGGATTCGTGACGATAAACTGCGCACCCTGGAGATCTTCTATGTAGTCGATCTCAGAGCCAAGCAGATACTGGTAGCTCAGGGAATCGACAACCAGCGTAACCCCCTCGCGCTCAACAACCGCATCGTCGCCGGCAACTTCGTCATCAAAGGTGAAGCCATAGCTGAAGCCGCTGCAGCCTCCGCCAGCCACAAAAACGCGCAACTTGAGCGCTTCGTTGCCTTCGGCGTTCATGAGCTGCCGCACCTTGTCGGCGGCCTGATTAGAAAATCCGATATCAGCTTGCATAACGACTACTTAGACCGGCCTGAGCGCGATTAAGTTCGCTCGGACCACTGTCCTCGGAAGCTTAGGAAGCTGCGATTATTCGCGAGGCGTCAGCTGGACGCAATCTTCGCCTCGCTCGCAGGCAGAGAAGGGGCGCTTTATTCGCCGGCCGTTGCGCTCTCAGCGTTCTCCGGAAAGGGGTGCACGTTCGGTTTTTCAGAGCCCAGGCTTTCGTCGTGGACCAGCTGTCCGTCGACCATGGCGCCAAGCTGCATCTCAATCAGCTTGTAGTAAACGTTACCCTTTACTTCGGCCGCCTGCGCAAGCTCCATGCGGTTCGTGGCGTAGACGTTGCCTTCCACCCGGCCATTAACCACAACGTTCGGTACCCGGATCTCGCCGGTGACCGAACCTTCGTCGCTCACAACTACCGTTGCGTCGCTGCCGTCGTCGGCAGTCACGTTGCCTTTGATGTGGCCGTTAATGTAAAGCTGGCTAACAAAATGTACGTCGCCGCTCACTTCCGTGTTCGCTGCAATCAGCGTCACACCTTTCTCTGCGCTGCTTTTTCTTTTTCTCATGGTTCCGCCCTCGCTGAACGGCAGTTTAAAGCTTGCCATGGTGACCTCGGCTAATAGTACTCCAACCCCGCTGGAGCGTGACGGCGACTGAGCGCCTCTCAGCCGGCCACCGTCCAGTCAAAGCTTCGATCTAAGGGGCTAGCCCCGCGTTTCTCCGCTGTGACCACAATCCGTTCGGGTTCGAATCCGGCCGGCAGGCTGATAACTCCGGTCAGGTCCTGAAAGTACCGGAACCGGAATTTCAGAGGATACGAGTCGCCTTCAACGATTTCTGTGAGCGGCAGCACTCGCTCAACAATGGTCGTCGCCTTATCGCTACCGGTCGTCTGGGGCTGCCGCCCGTGCACCACGAGCGTGGCTGCGCCCTGCACCCAGTCCCGACGCGCTTCCACCTGGGTGAGCAGCAGGTGGAAGGTGTATCGACCCGGCGCGTCCATGGCCGTGAGCTCGAAGTCGGCGATCTGCAAGCCTCGGGCCACGGAAGAGGGCGCCATTAGGCTTTTGTAGAAGGTCACCTCCTCTGTGAGGCTCGCCAGCTCATCCTTCAGCCCTCGTATGCTGTCCCGCAGCGTGCGTGCCGCTGCCGCATCCACCTCCCGCGCCAGCTCCGATTCCACAAGCTGCGCCTGCAATCGCTGGATGGCATCCTCGTTAGTGGCGTTGAGCCGCTCTATGGCTGAAAGGTAGGTGCTGTCGAGAGCCCCGGAGGCCTGACCTAACCAGTATCCGCCCAGCGCACCAGCCAGGGTGACGAGCACCACAACGCCCAGCAGCAGGCCCTGGCGCCAGGGGTGATGCGACACCACCCGAACGTTTGGTGCTGTTCGTGTCTGCTTTCCGGCCATCCGTTCTTGACCCGCCTCCTTTTATCCACCCGCAGTTTCCTGCCCGTGCGTTCTGCTGTCGCCGTCGCTTCGGCGACTGGCGCCGGACGTGCCGGCGCCGCTTATACTAGCCAAAGAGCCCAGCCAACGCCGACTCCCTGGAGCAGATTCTGAGACTGCCGAGCTTCTTCAACCCCGAGTTCTTTCAGCGACAGCTCGCCAGCGTCGAGGCCCTTCCACAGCTCGCAGTGCTCGCGGTGGTGGTCGGCCTGTTTACCGGTGTTGTGATTCTCCTGTTCCGGGCCAGCATCGAGACACTCCTCGGCCTGTGGATTCTGCCCGATGGCAGCGAATCCTTCGAAGCGCTCTTACTCGCGGAACGCTTCGCTCTGCCGGTATTCGGCGCTGCCATCATCGGCCTCACGCTGACCCGAATGGATCCCGGGGAGCGCCGGGTAGGCGTGGTGCACGTCATGGAGCGATTGTCGCGTCACCAGGGCTATCTGCCGGTCAAGAACGCCGTGGTTCAGTTCTTCGGCGGCATTCTTGCGCTGGTGACCGGCCAATCTGGAGGGCGCGAGGGGCCCGCCGTGCACCTTGGTGCGGCCAGCGCGAGCCTCCTGGGCCAGGCCATGAACCTGCCGAACAACAGCATCCGCGTGCTTGTAGCCTGCGGTGTGGCCGCGGCGATCGCGGGATCCTTCAATACTCCGCTGGCCGGCGTCATCTTCGCCATGGAGGTGGTGATGATGGAATACACCCTGGGCAGCTTCATCCCCGTGATCATTGCTTCGGTCGTCACCACGGTCATGTCGCAGTTCTTCTTCGGCCAGCAGCCTGCCTTCAGTATCACAGCGCAGAACATGAGCAGCCTCATGGAACTGCCCTACATCCTGCTGGCGGGGCTGATCGTCGGCTGCGTGGCGAGCGCCTTCATCAGTACCGTGCAGGCTTTCGCCCGGCTGACCCGGCTGCCTTTCTGGACAAGGGCCCTGTTAGCCGGCGTGCTGACCGGGCTCGCAGCGCTCGTTGCACCGGAGGTCATGGGCATTGGCTACGACACCGTGAGCGAGGCCATGCTCGGGCAGATTGCGCTCGGCGGCCTGCTCATGATTGTCGTGCTGAAAATCATTACCAGCGGCGCTGCCGTCGGGCTCGGCATGCCGGTGGGTCTTATTGGTCCCACTTTTGTCGTCGGTGCCGCCCTCGGCGGCGTGCTCGGCTATCTCGGCAACTATCTGCAGCCTGGTGCCGGTGTCTCTGTTGCGCTCTATGTGATGCTCGGCATGACGGCCATGATGGCCGCCGTTCTGCAGGCACCCCTCGCCGCGCTCATGGCCGTGCTCGAACTGACCGCCAACCCGAGCCTGATGCTGCCGGCAATGTTGATCATCGTTGTTGCCACGCTGACCACCTCCGTGCTGTTCGGACAGAAGTCCGTGTTCCTCTCGACCCTGGACACGCTGGGGCTAAAATACCCGCCCGATCCGGTTACCGCCCATCTGCAGCGCGCCGGCGTTGCGTCGATCATGAACCGGGCGCTGGTGCGCCTCGAAGAGCGACCGACCCTGGAAGCGGCGCGGACGGCCATGACACAGCAGCCGCTCTGGGTTGTTGTGGAATCGACACCCGGTGAGATCCGCTGCGTACTAAGAGCCAGCGATCTGCGCGTTTATCTGCAAAAACTGGCGGAGCAGGAACTCGCAGAGCAGAAGCTGACGGAAAGAAATGCTGAGCCGGAAGCGGGCGAGCATGAGGAGCAGGGGCAGGAGCAGCAGGAACGGGAGCAGGAAGGCGAAGAGGTAGCGGTCGTCGACCTTCTCGAGATCCCAGGCCAGCGCCTGGATGCGGCGAACCTCGACCACCGGGCGAACCTCGCGGAAGCTCAAACGGCCTTGAATGAGCCGCAGATCGAGGTGTTATGCGTGCGTCGAACCGCAGCGCCCATGATTGAATCGGTGATCGGTATCATCACGCAGCAGGACATCGACAGCTACCGCGAGCCGGTGGCTTAAAGGAATAACAACAATGAGCACAGCCTTTCTCTGGCTGAAAGCCTTCCACATTATCGGCGTGGTGACCTGGTTCGCCGCGATGTTTTATCTGCCGAGACTTTTCGTTTATCACAGCGCAACGGAAGACGACGCAGGCAGGGCGCGCTTCCGGATGATGGAAGATAAGCTTTACCGGATCATCATGCGGCCCTCGATGTTCATTGCCACGGGTTTTGGCCTGGCTGTGCTGTTCATCGGCTGGGAGGCCTATGCCACGAGCATCTGGCTCTGGCTCAAGCTCTTCGGGGTTGTACTGCTGCTCGGTTATCATCACTACTGCGCCCGGCTCGTGCGCGCCTTCGCCGCGGACGAGAGCCCGCACAGCGAACGTTTCTACCGGATCTTCAACGAAGCGCCGGCCCTACTCCTGATCGCCATCGTCATTCTCGTGGTGGTGAAGCCTTTCTGATACGGGTGAATTTCAAGCATGCAAACAGATAAATCGGCAGCGCTTCTCGAGCGCGCCCGAAAGGTTATTCCCGGCGGGGTGAATTCGCCCGTGCGGGCCTTTACCGGCGTCGGCGGTACGCCGCGCTTCTTCGAGCGCGGTGAGGGTGTGCATCTGACAGACGCGGACGGCAACCGCTATATCGACTACGTTGGTTCCTGGGGTCCCATGCTCCTTGGCCACAGCAATCCGGACATCGTCCGCGCCGTCCAGGACCAGGCGGCGAAGGCCCTGGGCTTTGGTGCCCCAACGGAGCTGGAGATCGAGTTGGCCGAGCAGGTCGTCGAGATGGTGCCGAGCATCGAGAGCGTACGTATGGTCAGCTCCGGCACCGAGGCGACGATGTCCGCCATTCGCGTCGCCCGCGGTTTTACGGGCCGGGACATGATCCTGAAGTTCGCCGGCTGCTACCACGGCCATTCGGATTCACTGCTGGTTAAAGCCGG
>JBCDDI010000116.1:0-8512 GCA_039180365.1 Pseudomonadota bacterium | reverse complement strand
GCCACGCTGGTCCGAGCAGCCTGCCGGCTCAGCTCAGCGTATAGCGACCGAGGTCCGCGAGCTTACGACAGGTCACCGCAAACATGGCGAAATCCTGCTGCGTTGCATGCTGCGCATCACCGATGACCCGACGCCACTCGTTAACGAATCCTGTCCGCTGACCGAGCCAGGCGTCGAGATCACCCCCTGCTTCCGCCATAACGCTGACGGCAAGACGACCCTGCTGCGTCATGACGTCATCGAGGAGTGCATCGCGCTCCATGGCCTGCCAGTGGCTGCTCGAATCCAATACCCCGAGTTGATCGGAGAGCCAGTCCGTATGCAGGGCGTCTGACAGGCGGACAAACACATCACCAACCACCGCCACGTCTTCGCCGGTGGCGTCGCTGGCGTCTATGATCGCCAGCGCGTCCGCAAGCCGCGACGCCCGCGCCGTACGTCGGGCCAGGGTTTCGTTCACACCCGCATCGATCAGTTCCGCCACTGCTGCATGCCAGTCATCGCCGTTCGCATGACTCATGAGCAGAGAACGACCCTCGATGAGCGTTTCGATCCGATCCCGGGTGCCGTCGACAAATTCCTGCACGCTGGTGAGGTCTCGCCGGTGCCGCAGAATCCAACGGGTGGCTCGGCGACCCAGACGGACAAGATCGAGCAGCATGCGCAGGCGTATCTGCTCGGGGACCGCCGTCTCCGCCTCGATGGCATCAAACCAGCCGCGCACACCGAAGCCTTCCACAAAGCAGTAGTAAGCCCGGGCCATCGTTTCCATGGAACCGCCGACAAACTCCAGCAGGTGCACGACAAAGGTAATGCCCATGTGATCGACGAGGCTGTTCGCCACCTGGCTGGCGACCATCTCGCGTTTCAGCGGGTGATTGAGAATCACGTTCTCGTAGCGGTCTCTAAGCTGCTCTGGCACTGCCCCGAGAATCTCGCGAAGGATGACCGCGTCCTCGCAAACGTCCGTTTCCACCAGCGTCTGCTTAATGTGGATCTTGGCGTAAGCGAGCAGCACGGAGAGCTCCGGCCGCGTCAGCAGCTGCCCGGGACGCTCTGTGAGCTCTTCGTCGCTCGGCAGAAATTCAAGGGCCCGGTCCAGTCCCGCCGCCGACTCCATGAAGGTGATGAACCGTCGATACTCCGACTGGCGGGTCCCGGCGTGGAGTCGAGCAAGTGACAGGGTGCGCGTCTGCCGCCGGTTGTTATCGAGCACCAGGGTCGCCACTTCGTCCGTCATCGCTTCGAGGAGCAGGTTGCGCTGTTTGTCGGTCATGTCACCCGCCGCAACAAGCTGACCAAGGGCCACCTTGATGTTGACTTCGTGGTCGGAGGTATCGACACCGGCCGCATTGTCGATGAAGTCCGTATTCACGGATCCCCCGGCGAGCGCAAACTCGATTCGTGCCCGCTGCGTGATGCCGAGATTGCCTCCCTCCCCGAAGACCCGGGCGCGCAGGGCGGAAGCGCTGACGCGGAGATGGTCGTTCGCCCGGTCCCCGGCATCCGCATCGGTTTCCGCGCTCGCCTTCACATAAGTGCCGATGCCGCCGTTCCAGATGAGATCAACGGGCGCTTTCAAGAGTTCGTGAATAAGGTCGTCCGGCGCCAGCGCGTCGGCGCTGATGTCGAAGCGCGTTTTGATTTCGCTCGAGAGCTTGATGGATTTCGTTTTCCGCGAGAAAACGCCGCCACCGGCGGAAATCAGCGCCGTGTCATAGTCGGCCCAGCTGGACTTTGGTCCGGCGAAGAGACGCTGCCGCTCGGCGTAGCTCACCGCGGGATCCGGATCCGGATCGAGGAAGATGTGCAGGTGATTAAAAGCGGCGACGAGCTTGATGGATTCAGACAGCAGCATGCCGTTGCCAAACACGTCACCGCCCATATCGCCAATCCCGAGCACCGTGACGGGCTCTGTCTGCACATCGACGCCGAGCTCCCGGAAATGCCGTTGAACGGCCACCCAGGCACCTCGAGCTGTGATGCCCATCTTCTTGTGGTCATAGCCGTTGGAGCCGCCAGAGGCAAAGCCGTCCCCAAGCCAGAAACCGTACTGCTCCGCCACCGCATTCGCTTCATCAGAGAACGTTGCCGTTCCCTTGTCAGCCGCAACAACCAGATAGGGATCGTCGCCGTCGTAGCGGATCACCGATTCAGGCGGCACGACAGCACCGTCGACAAGATTGTCCGTCAGGTCCAGGAGCCCGCTGATGAACTGGCGGTAGCAGACGACGACGTCCCGGGTTTCACCGCGGATCTCCTTCAGCACAAAGCCACCCTTTGCCCCCGTTGGCACAATGACGCCGTTCTTGACGATCTGCGCCTTCACGAGCCCGAGCACTTCTGTTCGGTAGTCTTCGAGACGATCGGACCAGCGCAGTCCGCCCCGGGCAATGTTTCCCCCGCGCAAGTGCACGCCCTCGAAGTGGGGTCCACAAACAAAGATCTCATAGGCCGGCAGCGGCCGCGGCATATCCGGAATCTCCGCCGGGGTCAGCTTGAAGGAGAGATAGGGGCGCGGGGCCCCGTCTTCGAAGCAGAAGTAGTTCGTCCGCTTCGTGGCGTTGATGAGATCGAGAATGCGCCTGAGGATCCGGTCTTCGTTCAGGAGCGCCACGTCCTCGAGGGCGCCGAGAATCTGCGCCTGCAGCTTCGGCGCATTGTTCTGGCCTTCCTCGACCCGGAACCGCGCTTCGAAACAGCGCAGCAGCAGCCGTGAAATCGTCGAGTGCGTTACCAGCGTATCGCTGATGAAAGGCTGGCTGAAGCCGAAGCGGATCTGCTGCAGATAGCGGGCATAGGCACGCAGTACAGTCACCTGGCGCCAGCCGAGGCCGGCGGAGAGGACCAGACGGTTGAAGCCGTCGTCCTCCACCTGTCCTGTCCAGACCCTCTCAAAAGCTTCGTTAAAACGTGGGCCCACTTCCACCAGGTCGATTCTCTCCTGATAGATGAGCAGAAAATCGTGGATCGAGACAACCGCACCGGACGCCTTCTGCACCCGATGGGGCGATTCTTCAATGACCACAAGACCCATGTTCTCGAGCTTCGAGATGAGGTCAGACAGCGGTAGCGGGCCGCCCAGGTGAAAGACCTTGAGGCGCAGCCGGTCGTCGGCGTCTTCCGGCAAATGATAGAAGCGGGTCAGCAGCGGATGTGCAGATGACAGCTGCTCAATGCTCGCCACGTCGTCGGCTGCCGCCCGCGGGCTGTAGCGTTCCCGGTAGCCCGCCGGAAAGGCGTCGGCATAGTCGCGCTGATACTTGCGCCCTCGGGCCTCGCCAAAGGCAACGAGGAAGGCAGCCCCGAGCTCCGTATTCCAGTCGCTGATGAGCTCGCTGATCTGTCGTTCGAGTTGCGCCGGATCGAAGGCAACCTCCGATCCCGGCCGTATGCGGATCGTGTACTGCAGGCGGAGCTGAATCGACTCGGAAAGGTGAATGTCGTAGTCGAGGTCTTCCGCCTCGAAGGTCGTTCGCAGCAGCCGCTCGATGCGCATCCGCGCATGGGTATTGAAGAGATCCCGGGGCAGATAAACCATGCAGTTAACGAACAGCCCGTAGCGTTCAACCCGGGTGAAGATGCGGATGAGTCGCCGTTCATGAATGTTAGTGATGGAAACGCTGTTCTGGAGGAGTTCCTCCGCATCGATCTGAAAGAGCTCATCCCGGGGATAGGTGGCCAGGAGGTGGGCGAGCACTTTGCCGTCGAAGCCGCCGGGATCGAAGCCGGAGCGGCTCATGACATCGGTGACCTTGCGTCGAACCACGGGGATATCCCAGGGATCCTGCCGGTAAACGCGGGAGGTATAGAGGCCGAGAAAGCCGTACTCGCCGACGACGTTGCCCGCGTCATCGAAGCGTTTAATGCCGACGTAATCGGGATAGGCGGGACGATGCACCCGTGACCGGGTGCCGCTCTTCGAGAAGGTCAGCACCGTCGGCTCGAGGAGAAAGCTCCGGGTGCGTTCGGGCTGCTCAGACAGCTTGCGTTCGCTCGCCCGGCCCCGCCGCCGCAACACCCCGAGGGGATCACCAACCTGGCGGATGCAGTCCCCGGCATACTCAAACTCACGGAAGCCGAGGAAAGTGAAATTGTCGTGGGCAAGCCACTCGAGAAACGCGAGGGATTCTTCCACATCGTCCAGAGCCTGGGCCGCCACTGCTGTGGCGTCGACGACTTCCTTGAGCTTCGCCTTCATGGCGCTGAAATCGCCGACCGCCGCCGTCAGATCGGAGATCATCTCCTCAAGGCGGCTTTTCAGGGCAGGAAGATCCGCATCCGCAAGGCGATCGACTTCCGCATAAAACAGGAGCTCACGGTTCGGGTGCTTGATGTCCGTTGAGAGCCCGGTGATCGTGCCGTCTTCGGCGCGATCAACGCCGAAGACAACGTTATTCAGGTAGTGGGTGATCTGGCCGTTCTGAGAGAGGGCCAGGAGCGTGGAATCCACGACGAAGGGCATGTCCCGAATCATGATCCAGACCGTCGTGTGCCGGGACTGCCAGCCATCCCGGGCGTGCACGGGATTGATAACGTCGATCTGCACCGCTTCCGTATCGCGACGCTGGAAGCGTTTCCAGGTATAGATGATCGCCGACGCGTCATCCTCGGCGCTGCGATCGGTGATGTCAGCAACGGCTACCCGCTCGAAGGAGAGGCGGGCGAATTCACTGACCAGGTCTCGCTCCGGCTCCGGCAGGCGCAGGGCAATCTGCCGCTGCAGCGCGCTCAGGTAGGTTTCGACGGCGTCGGCGTCCGGTGCGGCGGTCGACATGGATCCAATTCCTTTTCAGATCGTTAAAAGGCCCCTCCGGCGCATTCTAGAGCCCAGCGGCGGCGCTCTCCATGGGCTTGGCCGGCTGACTTGCGATGACGGGACCACACCGACCTATCGGCGCCAAACAAGCGTTCTTTAGGAGAGCGGCAAGGGGCGCTCAGAGGCCCTCAACCGAAGTAGACGCCACCGTCGGTGTTACGAAGCTTATCGCGAGCGATGACCATACGATGCACCTCTGAAGGGCCTTCACCGATCCGTTTCACCCGCAGTTCGCGGTACCAGCGTTCGAGGGGCATCTCTTTCGCCACCCCCATACCGCCGAACATCTGAATGGCGCGATCGACAACGCGTCCGGCCGTCTCCGTGCCGTAAAGCTTGCAGATAGAGGCATCCACCTTGCCAGGCAGCCCCTGGTCGACTTTCGAGGCGGCGTCGTAGACGAGCATGCGGGCGGCCCGGAGCTCCACCTCGGAGTCCGCAATCATCCACTGCAAGGCCTGTTTATCCGCCAGCATGCCGCCTCGGGTCGGACGCTGCTTCACCCAGCCGCAGGCCATGTCGAGGGCTTCCTGAGCCATGCCGATACAGCCGGCGGCATAAGGAATACGCGCATCCACGAGCCAGCGCTGAGCCACCCCGAAACCGCGCCCGACCTCACCGAGGACGTTCTCCTCCGGTACCTCGCAGTTGTCGAGGACAATCTCGTAGGGCGAGAGCGCTCGGATCACACCGATTTCATTGAACTCGATACCGGGGAAATCCGGCTCGACGATAAACGCCGTGATCTGCGGTGGCTGCCCATCGCCGCCGTCGCTCGTGCGCGCAAAGATGATGCCGAAGTCGGCGCCTCTCGCGCCCGTGATCCACATCTTGCGACCGTTGAGGAGCCACCGGCTGCCATCTTTTGTCGCCCGGGTGGTGATGTTGTTGCGCGGATCAGAACCGCCGGTGGGTTCTGTGATCGCCACGAAGGCGCGCTTCTTTCCTTCTACACAGGGGATGCCGTACTGCTCAATCTGCGCTGCAGTACCGCCCCAGATGATGTTCGGTGGTCCGCCCCCAAAAGCGCCGAGGGCGGGGGCATACCCGCCAAGGCGACACTTCGCCGATTCCTCGGCGATGATCACCCGGGCCATGGCGCTGACCGGATTGCCACCGTATTCCTCAGGCACCGTGAGGCGTGTAAGGCCCATCTTCTCGGCGAGACCTTTCAGATAGGCCTTGTCTTCAGACGAGCAGCCCGTAGCATCGTGCGGCAGCTTGTCTTCGATCGGTTTAACTTCCTCACGCATGAAGCGGCGAATCTGCTCCCGGAGCAGCAAGAGCTCTTCCGGCAGCGTAAAACCATAGTGATTGGCCTCCGCCTCACTCACTGCACTCAGGCCTCGATCGGTTTCTTCTTCGGCATGATGGAAATCTCCATGGGCGCGAAGTGCTCCATGTCCACGTCGATGAGGTAGGGCCCCGCCGTGTTAAGCCCCTTCTCCAGGGCCGCTTCGAACTCCGCCACGCTCTTCACGCGCTCCCCGGGTACGCCCATGCTTCCAGCCATGGCCGCAAAGTCCATCTTGCCGAGGTCCGTTTCGTTGATGCGTCCGAAGCGGGTGTCCTGGAGCCAGCGCAGGACCCCGTAACCGCCGTCGTTGAACACGCAGACGACCATAGGCACCTGATATTGGGCGGCTGTGGCGAGCTCTGTGGCGTGAAACATGAAGCCACCGTCGCCGTTAATTAGAATGCCGCGCTTACCGGTACCGATCGCCGCACCGATGGCGAAGGGTAGACCCGGGCCGATGGCACCAGAGGAGGGATTCACGGAGGTGCGTGGCTCATAGATCGGAAAGAGCTGGTTGCCGAAGTTATAGGCGGCAATGGTGGAGTCACGGCACCAGAGCCCGTCCCGCGGCAGCTTCGCCCGCATGATGTCCATAAGCTCGGCATAGTCCGGACCGAGGCGCTTACGCATGGCGCCGTGGACCCCGTCCCGCGCCTCCCAGACGGTCTGATTGAACTGTGCATCATTACCAGAGGCATCTGTCGTGCCGGCGAGCAGCGCATCAAGGGCTGCCGCCGCATCGGCAACTACCCCGACGTGCGCGTGGTGGGTGCGGCCAACCATGTTCGGGTCGATGTCGATCTGCACGAGGTCGCCCGGAGGGGTAAAGCGGGACTGGCCACCGTCCACGCCGACCGCAAACTTGGTGCCGATGGCGAGCGTCAGATCCGCGCCGGTCACGGCCTGGTACATACCCGCGCTCGTGTAGTAGTTGCCGATACACAGCGGATGGTCCTCCGGAATTGCACCGCGGCCATCAACCGTGGTGAGCACCGGCGCATCGAGACGCTCGGCGAGCGCCTGCAACTGCTCAGCGGCTCCCGCAGCAATCACCCCACCGCCGGCAACAATAATGCGCCGGGTTGCACCGTTCAGCTTCGTCAGCGCCTGCTCCAGCACCGCCGGTGCCGGAGCGAAGGCCCGCTCCGGCAGCGCCGCGAAGTTGTGCTCTGCCGCCTCGGCGTACTGCAGATCGATAGGAATCTCGAGCGCCCCGGGGGCGCGCCGACCGGTATGCATGTCGGCAACAACCCGCTCGAAGGCTTCAGCCAGCTGATCGATGTGTCGCGGGCTCTCTACCCGCCGGCAGACGCTTGCCAGCATCGGCACCTGATTCTCGGCTTCGTGAACATAGGAAAGCCCTTTACCGTAGAAGGCCGTTTCCGCCTGCCCGGTGATCACCAGCACCGGCGAAGAGGCGTACTGCGCTTCATATAGTCCGGTGACCGTATTGGTTGTGCCCGGTCCCGTGCTCGCGATCATCACCCCCATGCGCCCGGTCGCCCGGGCATAGCCGTCCGCCGCATGGGTGCCGGCCTGCTCATGGCGCACATCGATGATCTTCGTCTCCCCAAGCCGGTTGATGGCATCAAGAATCGGCATGTTGTGAATGCTGACGATGGCAAAGACGTGCTCCACGCCATGGGCGGCGAGGCCCTTCGCAATCAGATCGGCGCCGGTGGTGGTCATGCTGCGTTGGCTCCCAGTTGGTTGAGGTCGATGTGATAAAGATCGGCGACGTTGTCGCAGAGAATGGCCCGGGTCTGTTCGGTCGTCAGGTGTTTGGTCTGTTCCTCAAGCATCGCCTGTGACCAGGGCCAGGTGGAGTCGCTGTGCGGAAAGTCGTTCGCCCACATGAGACGCCGCCAGTTCATGTCGTTGGCCATGCGGAATGCCACCCAGTCGTCCTGAAAGGTGGTGTAGATGTGCTCGGAGAAGTACTCGGACGGGAGGCGCGATAGCTCGACGCCGGGCGCCAGCCAGTTGCGATGACGCTTGTAGGCGTGGTCCATGCGGTACATGTAGTGCGGCACCCAGCCGGCGTCGGCTTCCACGCAGACGACGCGCAGTTCCGGATAACGTTCGAAGACGCCGCCGAAGATCAGCGTGCCCATAATGTCCTGATTACCGCGGATGATGGACAGGAAGCTGTTGATGCGCGGGCCGCGCACGGGCGCGTCGCTGCGGGTCGTGAGGATGTGGAAAGACAGCGGCAGCTCGAGTTCAATCGCGGCTTCCCAGACCGGGTTATAAACCTCGCTGTCGTAGTCCTCGATCGCCGGATCACCCGGCATCATCACCCCGCGGAGCCCGAGCGCCTTGATCGCGCGCAGGTCGGCAACCCCTTCCTCCGGACTCCGCATGGCCGTCTGCCCGCAGCCGAGCAGACGTGCCTG